>NZ_CP151277.1:300000-535398 GCF_046736325.1 Paracoccus sp. ME4 | reverse complement strand
GGATCGCCGGCGGCATCGACGCGCATGTCGCAAAGGACCTTCCGGTCATTCTCGATATCAAGGACGGCTTCGTGCAGCCGCTCGCAGGCGCCCATCTCTGCGCCATCGCAGCGCGGGAACACGGGCGCAAGACGATCAGGGCCGCGGTCGGCTACGACCCGGAGCTGGGCCACTGGCTGCGAGAAGCCCTCCGCGATGATCAGATGATCCCGGACATCTTCTGATGCCATGGCTGGAGGCATGGCACGGCACGCGCGCAAGCTTCGACAGGTTCGATGCGGGGTTCCTCGGAACCGCTTCCGGCTCCATCAACTGCACCGGCTTCTTCTTCACGCTGGATCGGGCGGTCGCCGCAGATTACGCATTGGCAGAGGGCGCCTGCGAAGATCCATTCGGTGGACCTGGCGTTCCGGCTCTTCTCAGATGCCGTGTGCTGATCGATAACCCTGCCGATCTGCGGATTGACGGGGCCGTCGGAACGGGCCAGCTCGCGCTGCTTCAAAGGCTGTGCGTGAACGAAGGTCGTGATGCGCTCATTCTGCGCGGGCTCGAGGACAGCCCGACGCTGCTGCGCCGGTCCGACCACCTCGTGGTCTTCGATGCGGACCGGGTCCGGATCATCGAGCGTCTCGATGGTGTCGCCGCCTTGGCCATCCTTTCGCAAGCCCGCGCAAACGAACCCCGGTTCGAACCGGAAATGGACCTTGACTGGTGTGTATCGTGATCCACATCAACTGCCGAAAGCGTGTTTTTAGGACTAATGTGGACCTCAGCACACATTTCTTGCAAATAAAGCCATGATGTCCTAAATGTGGATGGCAACACACACAGGTTGACCCATGTCCATCCCAACACCCATCCGGCATCGCGATGATTTCTCACGCCTGCTCAAGGCGCGACGCGGCGAGAAACGGCTTCGCCAGGAGGATCTCGCCAATCTCAACCGCATGAGCAGGTTCACCCTGACCGACGCGGAGAACGGTAAGGCCGACCCGAAACTCAGCACCATGATCACCCTCCTGCGCACCTTGGGGCTCACCCTGGTGGCGGTGCCGAGCGAGTTCGCGGACCGGGTCAGCGTGCCGCAGATCGACGAGCCGGATGACTACGATGACATCGACGATGACCTTCTGATGGGCGGAGGCGGGGATGGACCGGCTTGACATCCGCATCGACGGGCGGCTGGTCGGTCATTTCATCCGTCGCGACGCCGGCCGGATCGGATTGATCTACGATGCGGCATGGGTGGGTGACTGGCGCAAGGGGCGGGCACATGCACTGTCGGCCTACCTGCCCGTCTCGGAGCAGGAGCAGGATGCGAGCGCCTTCGCCGCGGGTCTTCTGCCGGACAGCACGCGCCACCGGACCCTGCTTGCCGATGAACTCGGCATCGCGGAGGACCCCAGCGACTTCGCCTTCCTCTCGAAACTCGGCCGGGACTGCGCCGGCGCGCTCGTGGTCGCACCGGAGGGGTTCGGTCATGCGGGGCCTCCGGCGCTGAAGCCCATCACGGAAGCGGAACTGGCGGACCACCTGCGCGCCCTGCCGCGTCGACCGCTCATGATCGACGAGAACGAGGGGCTGACCCTGTCCCTGGCCGGGGTGAACGACAAGGCCGCGATCGTGCTGCGCAAGGGGGAGGCGGCGCTACCGCTCAACGGCTACCCCAGCACCCATATCATCAAGGTCGACATTCCGGGCCTGAAGGATTCCGTGAAGACGGAGCACTTCTGTCTCCGTCTGGCCGATGCGACCGGCATCCGGGTGCCGCGCACCCAGCTCCATTCGGCCAAGGACCAGGACTTCCTCCTGGTGGCACGCTACGACCGGCGGCGCGACCAGAACGGGAATGTCACGCGCATCCATCAGGAGGACTTCTGCCAGGCCTTGGGATATCCGCCCGGGCGGAAATACGAACGCCATGGTGGGCCTGGTTGGGCCGACTGCTTCGCGCTGGTCCGCTCGATGGTGCCGGATGCGGACGCGATCGAGGATCTCGCCCGCATGGCGGTGATCCAGTTCCTGATCGACAATCCCGATGCCCATGCCAAGAACTACTCGTTGCTGCATCAGGGCCCGTCCGGCAGGCTGCGCCTGGCGCCGCTCTACGACCTGAACAACGCGGCCGCATTCCGGCATTACTTCAAGACGGCCAGGCCCATCATGGCCATGCATATCGGGGACCGGGACAATCCGCAGCATGTCCGATGGGAGGACTGGGATGTCTTCGCCGAGCGATGCCGTCTCGACGAGGGTATGGTGAGGGGACTGGTGACCGGCACCGCTGCCAAGCTGCTCGAGGCGCTGCCGGCGACCCTCGCCGAGATGCCGGAATGCGAGGCGATCCGGGTCGCGGCCGAGGACATCCGGGAACGGTGCGAGCTCTGGGCGCCCGGGCCGCCACCACCGACGGGCGCGCCCGTTCCGGAGATGTAACCCCGGTGGCCGGCCCCCGGGGCGGGGCCGGCCACCGGGGCGGGGCCGGCCACCGGGGCGGGGCCGGCCACCGGGGCGGGGCCGCTAGAGCCCGATCCGACGCATTCCCTTGATGACCGGTCCCGCGCCGCGGATATGGGGCATCCGCCAGGTCAGGTCGCCGGTCTTCGTGCGCATGAAGTGACCCCTCACCCAATGAGCCCGACGCGCCATGGCATCACCGGTCTCGCCCGCCGGGCCCGCACGCATGGCCTGCAGCTGGCCACGGCCGGCCTCCCCGAGGCGGATCATGGAGATGCGGGCGGTGGGGGCCGGACGGCCTTCGCGCTCCGCGCGCCGCCTCTCCGCCCGGGGAACGGCAGGCATGTCCTGAACCTCCAGCATGCCGGTGTGGGCGAGGAGGGTGGCGAGACTCACGGCGAGCTTCACGAAGAAGGAGTTGATCTGCTCCTCGTTGCGCAGCGGCTCCTGCGCTCCGGAGGCGCCGGCGATCTCCTCGATCAGTTCGAGGGTGGGCGTGGCCAGCTGTTCCATCTGCATCTCGGTCACCTCGGAGACCAGAAGGCTGGGCAGGGCGGCGCCGGGGAGTGTCGCGAAGCTCTGGACCTGAAGTCGGCCCTCGGCCTGCGTGATCAGCGCAGCGCGGACGCTGCCATCATCCGTGCTGGCCCCCCGCTCGAGGAACACGACCGGAAAGGGCATCCTCACCCGGTGGAAGGCATCCTCCGCCGCGGCCTCGCCCAGCTCGTGGATGAGCCGGAACAGCATGTCCTCGGCGTCCTGCTCGATCCGGAAGTGATGAGCGGCGGCAAGAAGCGCGAGCTGCTCGCGGCGGTGGTCCCGCAGCCTGCCGAGCAGGGCCGGGTCGATCCCGGCAGGATCACGCCCCATGTGACGGATCATCGCGTCCGGGTAGGCCTGGTAGAGATCCACGAAGGTCTGCACCATCATTTCGAAATCCCCCGCATCCCGCTCCCCTACCTGCCGATCCCCGGTCAGAAGTCCGGGTTAGGGGAAGGCTACCCATGGCGGACCCTGGTCGCGACGCCGGTCGCCACATGTTTCCGCGCGAATGATGCCTTGGAGATCCTTTATGCATTGTTAGTTATGCGAATAATTGATATAATTTGTCCATTCAGAACCGGGGAGCCCGACATGTCCGATACCGCCGCGCTGCAAGCCCTCGACAAGCAGATCGAGGAGGCCATCACCCGGCTGGACGCGTTGCGTGCCCGGCGCGCCGAGTTGGTCGCCGCCACCATCGCCGCTCATCCCGAAACCGATCTCGCAGGCCGCCTGCGCGCGAAGATCCTCTCCACGGCGCCGGAACAGATGGCCTGGCTCGATACGGGCAGCCTCCTGCGGATGCTCGACATCGATCACGCGCATGAGGAGGCGCTCGTGGAGGCCGCCACCCGTCTCGAGACCGGAGAGACGCCGCTGCTGCAGCGCTTCTGGTTCCTTGGGGGCGGTGAGGACACGATCGAGATCCCGGACGAGGACATCGTGATGTGGCAGTCCGGCGAGGGGCTGGCCCACCCGGAGACCGGCGAGGAGATCACGAACCCGGAAAGGGTCGTGAACTTCGCCTGGATGGCGCTCCCGCGCAGCTGACACGTTTTCCGAAAAAAGGATGATCCGATGTGGAAACTCTTGATCCTCTTGGTGGTGATCGCCTCCGGTTGCCTCGTATACTCCGTGGCCACCCTGCCTTCCGAAGAGCGCGCGCAGCGCGTGCAGGATCTCGAGGATCGCAAACAGGCTGAGCGGGAGGATTATGCCGCCGAGAACCTGCCCGCCGGCTGCGAGATCCGATCTCTGCCCGCCTTTGGCGGGGTCGACCACCTGGTGCTGGTGCGCTGCGAGGCCGTGGCGGCCGTCACGGCCAACGCACAGCACGAGGAGACCACCACGGTGAACTGCGGCAAGGCGCTCTGCACGTCGACGGAGATCACCCGCTCGGCCACGATCCAGCTCGAGGGCCAATGAGCCGCACCTCCCGGTGAACCGATCAGAGCGCCAGGGCCGCCTCCAGGCGCTCGTGCTCGAAGGCCGGTGCGCATGCGTTGAGCCCGGCACCGGCCAACCCCTGGCGACGCATCTCCTCGCGCCAGACATCTCGGATCGTGGTGGCCATGTCCCGGGCAAGGACACGCGCATCGGCCGCGGGCAGGTCGAAGAACTCCGACGCCTCGATCGCGGCCCGGATGTCCGGCTCATGGCCATGGATCGGACTGATGCCTGTCTCCATCTGGGCATGCCGCCGCGGCTGGGGATTGACATCGAAGAGCGGCGACAGGCGCCAGCGGTTCTGGCCGGCATAGATGAATCCGTGGTTCTTCAGATGGTCGTCCGTGTTGGTGACCAGGATGCCGAAGACCATCCGCATCCAGATCTCACGGAGGTCCTCCGCGGGTCGCGCGGAGATGGTGCGGATGGCGTCCGCGATGTCCGTGTAGAAACCGCTGGCATGACCCACCAGCCCCAAGGCGGTGCGCGCAGAGATGTAGGGCACCCTGCCCCCGGCGCGCCGGTCGAAGCGGCTGAAGAGCCCGATCGGATGCTGGCTGCCTGCCAGCTCCAGCCTGCACTCCGGCGTTCGGAGCCCCACCTCGCCCGCGATCTTCATCGTGCCGACCTCGAGGCGCTCGACGGGCCAGGTGTCGTTGATGGAGGTGAACTTCGCGAGCCAGAGCCGGTCCCCGTCACGCACGTTGGCCTTGGGCCGCGCGCCGCCCGGCGTGCCGGCCGCCCCGACCAGGTCGAGCGCGTCCTGCTCCGCGCCGGCCGGGTCGCGCTCGAACCGCTGGGCTATCTGAAGCAGCTGCTCGATCTCGGCGAGGCGCGGGATGGCCCGTCCGAGGACCGGAAATGGTGTGCCGTCCTCCTGCAGGAATCTCAGAGCGCCCTGGCGAGCAGTATCATCGCAGGCGGTCAGGAAGTCGAACTCGGTCGCGCCCTCCCCGATCACCCGCCGCATCAGCTTGCGACCCCAGCTGTCCGGCGAGGTGTCCGCGAAGGGACCGGCGATCACGTCGCGCTTACGGCTATCCCGCCCTCCGGCGCTGGAATGGAAGGGCGCCGCGCCGCGGGGCATCTGCGGGCACAGATCGAAGCCACGCGGGTTGTCGATCCAGTCCTGGTCGTAAAGGAATGTGGAATGGGCGCGGCGGCCATCTGTCTCGAAGACCAGGCGACCGACCGGAACCAGCCCGTTTCCCATCGCAACACGTGCCATCACCATCAGAAGGTGCTCCCTTCATCATCGATCTCGTCGGACCGGGACGGGGTGGGCCCTGCCCCCTTCGAGGTGCGCTTCCGCTTTCCGACGATGCGCTCCGGAAGCCTGGACTGATCTAGCACCAGGCCCGTATGATCCTTTGCCGGGTCGATCAGCTCGCCGAGCCGGTGGAGCTCTCCGAGGACCATCAGGGCCATGGCCAGGGTCTCGAGCCGGACACCGCCATCGCCGGTCTCGAGTTTGGCAAGCGTCTTGTCGGTTACGCCCACACGCTCGCAGAAGTCCGCCACCGACATGCGCCGCTTCTTGCGGGCGACGCGGATGTCCTGGCCAAGGCGTTTCAGCGTGCTCTGAACCTGAAAGGATGACATGCCAAACCGGAGAATACTCCGCTCCCTGCGCTGTAAGCCGTATTTTCGTCCGTGTTACCATATAGTCCCTCCCTGGTCAAACTCCGACACTCAAGACGGACTATATTCCGAATTATGTTGCACTAGCCGTATTTTCGTCCGGATTAAGCATGGTCGAGGAATGCCGGGAGTGTTTGGCTCGGATTTTCTCCAATCGGAACTATGATGACCGCATGACAAAAGGCCGGATGCCGTAATGACCGAGATAAAGATCCACGACCCGTTTTCCGCCATGGCGGCCGGACCCGTCATGACCGGATCGGCACTTCCCCGGTATCCGGACGACATCAGGAACCGCCGGCCCGAACTGGCCGCCGTGGCCGAACGATACTGGAAGGCGATGGCGCCGCGCGGTCCGGTTCCCGTTATCGATGAGGCCTTCCTGGACATGATACGGCGAGAGCGGCACATGAGCCGGCAAGAGAATTCCGGCGGAGGATGCTGCCATCTGGTCACAGAGATACTCCAGGCAACGCATGGCCTTGAGAAATGTGCCGTAAGCGTGCTCGCTCCGGACGGAAGGGTTGCGATGTCCGGGCACTACATATCCCTGATGCCTAACGGATCCATTTTGGATCCTACCGCGGACCAGTTCGGGACCAGATCCGACATCCTTCTTCTTTCGCCGTCGGATGGAGATTACGGGCTCTACCGACCGGAATTCTCCGATGAATGGAACCCCGATCATGAGCCGGAACTTGCGGGCTGGTCGGAGTTTCCGGGGGCGGAGCACGGCTGGGACGACTTCGACCAGGACAACGCCCTGAAGGCTGATATGGGGCCGCACTGGTGGTGCAGGGATCCGTCGAGACAGCTTGCATGGCTGGAAAACACGTCTCGCACCTATGGATCATGGTCGCTCGCAAGACATGATGAACTGGAGCCTGACTTTGCAGGATGATGCCGCAATGGCCGAACCCGAGATTCCCTCATCACGGCATCGAGGAAATCGGCCTTGGATCCGTTAACCTCGGTGAGACCGCCAGCCATGCTCCATCCTGGCCGCACGAGACACGGGTCTTTGCAAAGCCCCGTGACCCCGGAGGTCTCTTCTTCGATGCGGAGAACGCAGCAGGGCTCCGGGACCGGATCATCGATGCATCCGCGGACATCGTCCGCGAATTCGACCTCGAGGCAGCCAACCCGAGGGAACATGCAGAGCTCGGCATGGACGGGGACGACGACTTCGAGCCGTGATGCCATGCCGGCCGCCGATGGCGGCCGGCTCTCTTCATCAGGGTGCAGGACTGTCCATCTCGGCGGCCCGCGCCGGCGCCTCCACTTTCAGAACCCGCACATCCTTCTGGTCGAACCCGACCAGATCACGGCTCAGCAGCACCACCGGCCGCCCGTAGCCGCCCTGCGGCATCAGGGCCGTGCGATCCACCGCCTCCGCGAAACGATCCTTGTCCGGGCTGAAGACCAGCCAGGGCCGAGGCCCTGGCGCGGGCCCGCTGCGCGGCGCGCGGCGGCGCGCTGGTCGAGTTCGGGGCGGAGGCGGACCACATCCACCTGCTGCTGCGGCTGCCGCCCTCCGTGCCGGTGTCGGATCTGGCCAATGCGGTCAAGACGAACATCTCCCGCACCCTTCGGCGGGATTTCCCGACCCTGCGCCGGATCGGGCCGGCGCTCTGGTCGCCCAGCTACTTCGTCACCAGCTGCGGCGGGGCCAGCCTGGAGACGGTCAAGGATTACGTCCGGGCGCAGGCGCGCCCGGACTGAAGACGTCGCTCGCCTCCGGCTCCCCCACCAATGCGGCAGCTTGGAAGGGGCTTGTCGCGACGAATTTGGTCAGGCGCCACGAGCGCATCCGTATAGAGCCATTTTCGATTGACTTCACGCCGCGTGTTTCCGTCTTTCGCAATCTCGGCGTAAACCAGCGCCTTGGACTTTTTGATTTCAAGCGGGTCAGTGCCGTTGTAGTCCAGCTCGGCCAGGGCCTCGGGCGAGACTTCCGGCAGTTGCTTCGCTGCGGCAGGCTCCGGCATGAGGGATGCGATCACCGGGGAGATAACCGCCGCAGGCTCGATGACCGGCACAGGCATGGCCGTAAGGCTCGGGCTGGCCTCGGACTCCCTAGAGGCCGGACGGTCGATCCATGCTGCGGTGACCAGCAGGACGAGGAGGAAAGCAGATGTTCGCCTGCCGATTATGTTTGCGAAATATTTTCTCCGCGTGTAGATGTGGAAACCGGCGTTGAACAATATTCGGTCTACCCCACAAATGGAGTATCTCATGTCCAGACAGCCCGCACCGACGGACAACGAATGGGCAGAAATGAAACATCTCGGCAAGGAAATCGCCGAGATGGCTCGATCATCCAAAAAATACGGTCATTCCGTCAACCTGAAGGGCAAGATCGTGAGTTATCTGCGGCTTGCACTGAAACTCGGAATCCAGCGTCAGGTCGATGAGAGCGGCACCGCATTCGACGCGGAGAAGGCCGCGGTCACGGCCTGGGCCAACTTCCAAGCCGGGGAGGTAATGCGCCGGACATCGGAGATGCGCCGCAGCAACCAGATGTCCGACTTCGGATATGCGGTGGCCAATGCGCAGAAGGACGCCTTCAAGAAGGGCTGGAGCCTCGCAGCCGGCCGCACGACCCTTGCCGGAACCGGTGATGCCCCGGCACGGACCTCCTCCGAGGCCCTGGCAAAAGTGCCGAGCAAGTATCATGGGGCCTTCGGCTGGTTCGCGTTCTACGAGCGGCGCCATCCCGGCGAACACTATGTGGCCGAGCGCTTCCCGGGCGTCTGGATGCATTGCCGGAATACACCCGAAGGTCTCAAGCCTTTCGAGGAGAATGCAAGCGCGGCCAGCGTTGCGGCCCTCCTGAAGGCCGGCCTCCTCGAAGAACTGGAAGCGGGCAGCCCGGATGGCTTGACGATCAGACTTGTGCGCCTGAACGAAGAAGGCAAGCGCATCGCGGAAGAGCATGACCGGCTCCACGCGGTCGAGATCGAAGCAAACAGGGTCCGCCTCCGGAAGCTCGGCATGATCGACGGGAACGGCAATTTTGCTGCACGACCATGGCGCCCTTGACCCGCATCAAAAATTCGCATAGCCTTCATCTCATGAAACACCTGCCCGCAGCCTTTGCCACAACCACGACCACCACCGCGTTTACGCGGCGGCCGGTCAGGATGTAGGCTCACGCAAGCATATCACGACCCCAGGCCCCGCCGGACTTCCGTCGGGGCCTCGTCTTTTCTGGCCACATCAGAAGTCCGTCTCAAAACACTGAAATGGATGACTGAAATGGAAATGAACGATCACCGTATGCTCGGAAAAAAGCTGGAGCTGTTCCATATGGAGGAGGACGCGCCCGGCATGGTCTACTGGCATGGCCAGGGCTGGAAGATCTACCGCCTGCTGGAGGACTGGATCCGCGGCAAGATGGCCGATCTGGGCTATGAGGAGGTGCGCTCGCCGCAGCTCCTGCCGAAATCGCTGTGGGAGCGTTCCGGACACTGGGAGAAGTTCGGCCAGAACATGTTCGCGGTCCCCGGCAAGGACGGCGGCCGCGACATGGCCCTCAAGCCCATGAGCTGTCCCTGCCATATCCAGATCTTCAACGCGGACCTGAAGTCCTACCGGCAACTCCCGGTCCGATATGCGGAATTCGGCATCTGCCACCGCGATGAAAGCTCCGGCTCCATGCATGGGCTGATGCGGACGCGCGGCTTCGAGCAGGATGACGCGCATGTGCTGTGCAGGCCGGAACAGGTCGAGGCGGAGGTGGCCCGTTTCGTGGGCCTTCTCAAGGATTCCTATGAGCAGTTGGGGTTCTCGAATGTGCGGTCCGCGCTGTCCCTGAGGCCGGCGGCCCGCGCCGGCAGCGAGGCGGACTGGGACCTGGCAGAGGAGAGGCTTCTCGCAGCGGCGCGTTCGGCCGGGGTGGAGCCGGAGATCCAGTCCGGTGAGGGCGCCTTCTACGGCCCGAAGCTCGAGTTCGCCCTGCAGGATCGGCAGGGCCGCCACTGGCAGTGCGGCACGATCCAGCTGGACATGGTGCTGCCCGGCAGGCTGGGCGCCTCCTTCATCAACGAGGCGGGCGAGCATGAGGTGCCGGTGATGCTTCATCACGCGGTGCTCGGATCCATGGGGCGGTTCATCGGCATGCTTCTCGAGCATCACGAGGGCCGCCTGCCCTTCTGGTTGGCGCCGGACCAGGTGGCCATCCTGCCGATCGGTGCCGACCAGGAGCCGGCGGCGCGGGCTTTCGCGGCCCGGCTTCGGGAAGTGGGGATGCGGCCGCGGATTCTGCTTGAGGAAAGCCTGCAGAGGCGGCTGGTCCAGGCGCATGAGCTCATGATCCCGGTCCATGCGGTGATCGGGAGACGGGAGGCGGAAGCCGGTCAGGTGATGCTGCAGGACGGAGCCGGGAAATGCCTTCATGAGCTCGAGGGGGCGGTGGCGACGCTGGCCGCCAGGCGCTGAACAGGAGGGCCCGCGCAGGCGGGCCCTCACAGGCTGGACGGCAGGATCAGCAGGACGGCTCGGATGCCAGCTCGATCCTCACGCACTGGAACCAGCCGTCCCCGATCCAGACCTTGGGGCCCATGGCATGCGCATCAAGACCGCAGGGGCGGATCCAGCGCGGCCAGCTGGCCGGGGTGAGACAGATGAGCCGGTCCGCGCCCTGCTCGCGGGCCGATCTCGTCATCTCGTGAGTCAGCCTCATCTGGACCTGGCGGCGATCGGCCTGGGGAATGTCGTGGCTCACGAAGAGGCGGCTTGCCTCCCATGTCTTCGGATCGATCGGCGCCGGAGCGTCCAGGATGTCCTTCGGGATTGACCCGTCGAGCAGATCGCGCTGGGCATCGCGGATCATGTAGGAATAGACGCCGCACCGCGCGGTGGTCGGCGTGAGACGGACCCCGGCCAGAACCTGATCGCCCTCGTGGATCGTCACCCACCGGCTCATCGGGGTGTCATACTGGTCGAACTCCATGTCATCCGCCTGGGGAAGGTCCCAGCCCTTCTCCTCGATGAAGGTGCGCTTGCGGGCGCGGAACATGTTGGCGAAAAGCTCTCCGTGAAGATGGATCGACCGGAAGGACAGGGTTGTTGACTGCATGTTGAAATCCGAAATGCGTTCGCCTTGTTGGAGAACTGACCCCGGATTTATACTTTTGCGAAAAACTGTGGTCAACTTGCAATGACCCCATCCGCGGCTGGCAGTTCACGCGTCCGGGCATAGGGCCGGGGACGCTCAGCCGGTGCCTTCCGGGAGCGTCCCTACTCTGGACCCGATATCGGCCTTGAAGCCGTCGGAAACCGTATCTGGCTGTGCGTCCCATCCGAAGCGGGCGCAGGCATGCAGCACGCCGCGCTCGTCGAGGACGAGATCGCCCATCATCGTGGACCGGCAGCGCGGCGCACAGGCCAGAATGCCCTCATTCGCCGACCAGTGTTCATCGATGCTGTTCGTAAGCCGGAACACGTCGTGGATCTCGAGCGCCTCGATGCGGGCCACCTCGTCGTAGAGGCCCAAGGAGATGGCCCCGGGGACGGCCCCATCGATCATCGCGTCAGAGATGGCCTCACGGGCGGCCCTGGGGCCGAGATCGGAGAGACGAAGGTGGAAGAGACGAAAGACCGGCATGTGGAATTCTCCGTTGCGGGGTGGTTCGGCGGCCATGCGGGCCGCCGGCAATCTAAAGGAGCAGCGGCCGGATTGCCCCTTTCAGATCATCGGTCATCGGCAGCCGGTCGCCGTTCGACAGGTAGACCCACCACTTCCGGGCGGGATAGAACGAGACGTCCACGAAGACCGGGCGCCCGTCCATCATCTGGCCGCCATGGCGGATGCCGTCCTCCCTCTCCGCCCGCTCGACCATACGGCGCAACTCCGGATCCATGGTGTCCTTCGGACCGTTGCGGCCGATCTTCGCGGGTGTTGCTCGGCTCATCATTGCCTCCAGTGCGCCATTGGCGGGCATGACGCGCCGCCACTGGCAGGATATAGTTTTTCGCATTACCGTGCAAGCCGTTTGCCGCGGCCGTCAGGCGGGCATCGCATTTGCTGACCGGCCCGGCGCAAACCGCTTCTGGCGCCCGAAGACGGTGCGGATGTAGCGCTCGATCTGGGGACGGCTTTCGGGCCAGGTCCGGCCCCATTCCAGCAGCCGGAACGGGAGATCCGGATCGCGGGTCTTGGGATGGATGCGGTCGAGCAGCGCCCTGCCCCTATCGCTGATCGCGATATAGTCCCGGGTAACCACATGAGGGTCTTCCTGCCTGCTGTAACCACGGGCCACGCGCCAGGCAAAACTCTCGGCGCTGATCGGGATATCTCGCGTCTCCGAGACGGAGATCAGGCCCATTGCCTTGAGCGTGTCGAGGATCGTTGAGCGGGACGCAGCGGATCCCATTGCGACCTCATGCTCGAGTTGCCCATACTTTCCGGTGCCGACCCTCCCGCACATGAGCTTGAGGATGTCGCTCTCGGTCAGAGGAACCCGGTTGCGCAACTCATAAAGCAGCTGAAGCGCATATTTCGACAGGAAGCGATGTTCAGGCGGAACCGCTACGTCGCAAAGGACCTGCCTGAAGGTGGGCAGCGCGTTCACGGCCCAGTTCGCATCGAAGAAGCGCTTGGCTTCGGCCATGGCCAGCAGACAGACGCGCCGGCCATACGCGGTGCTGCCGGGGTCCGACATCGCACTGATGATCGTCTTCTCGCTCAAGTCCTTGAGCCAGAGGTCCGGGAAATGATCGTCGGCGAGGTCGGGGCGTGCGAGGCGCAACAGGTTGCGGAACACGTAGGAGCCGGCCGGATCGGGGTCGCAGGCGCATACGATCTGGCCCTTCCAGCCGGTGATCAGATCGACCCCATCGACATCCTGCCAAGCAACATCCTGGTCGTAAACCTGAAGGGCGGACACGGCCCAGAGGGGCTCGTAGATGGCCGGGACGGCGGAAATGGGCAGGCTCCGGGGAAGGCGCATACTGAACCCGCCGGGACTTCCCGAGCAGAGGGCGATGGCGAAACAGGGGGTGTCAGGGTGCAGCTTGCGCCAGGCCGAGGCAATGCGCTGAATGGTGTGGCGCTTCTCGCACAGGAAAAGCACCGGGATGCGGTGGTCGATCTTCATGGGATCCATTCCTTTTGGAAGGTGGCAGTCGGTGCGCGGCTTGGCCGCGGGCTGGAACCAAGGTAGACCATGCGAAAGGTCACTTCTATATAGATATTCGCATATTCTGGAGGTTTCAAAATTTCGCATATCCTGGCGGGTTTTTCATCGTCCCGGTGTAGTCTTCCGGCACATTGCTGAGAGATCCGACTATGACCAAGAGGAAAATCACCGCCGCGGTGACCGCCGCCGGCATCGCGCTCTTCGCGGGCGCTGCGGATGCCGAGACCATTCCCGAGCGCCTCATGGGCGATCTGGCGCGCGACTTCGACCTGCAGGGCTTTCAGGCCGCGGGCGTGGTCGGCAACCTGGCCCGGGAGACGGGAAACTTCCGCTTCATGCAGGAGCTCGAGCCTATCGTCGACGGATCGCGCGGCGGCATCGGCTACTCGCAATGGACCGCCTCGCGCCGCCTGTCCTTCGAGGCCTATGCGGGGAGTTTGGAGAAGCAGCTCACCTACGAGGTCAATTACGGCTTTCTCAAGAAGGAGCTGACCGAGGAATACGCGGAGGTCATGGCGGATGTCCGCGGCTCGAGGAATCTCTGGGAGTCCACGGTCATCTTCATGCGGGGCTACCTCAAGCCCAAGAAGAATGAAAACAACGTCCGCGTCAGCATGAACTATGCGAACGCCTATCTTGGCGGTGATTTCAGCGGATCGGGCTGCCAGCGCCGTCACGAGGTGCGCATCGATGGGCGGCGCATGATGATCTCCGCCTGCCCGGACGCCAATATGCGGGTGGCCGGTGTCGATGTCGATGTGGTGCTTGCCGCGTCGCCGCGTCCGAAGCCGCGCCCCGACACGCATTCCGCCCCGGTGCGCCTGGCCGATGCGGGAATAGGCGCGCGGCGCCCCCGCGCCCGGCCCGACCCGCAGGAGCCCTCAGAGGATCACCGTGAGGCGGTTCGGGATGCGGTCCTGGTCGCGATGAGCACGCAGCCGGCAAACATCAAGGTGATCTCGGGATCGCCGGGTGATGAGCCGTCGCATGAGGAACGCGATTTTCTCTGGGACCCATTCTATGCCCGCAAGGAGGACGAGCCCGAGGACCATGATACGACCCGTGATGCGCAGAGCTCCTACGGCATGATGGCTTGACCGGCAGCGGGCCCGGCGGGCCCGCGCCATCACGCGCGTGGATCAGGGCTCGAGGTCGTCCTCGCCTTCGTCGTCCAGCCGCTGCCGCTCCACGCTCGCGTCGTGGAATTGCTCGAAGGTGAGGCTCGGGTCATCCGCACGCGCGGCGAAGAACGCCTCGTTGTGGTTGTAGCGGGGCACGTTCTGCACGGCAGCGAAGCCGAACTCCATCCAGCCGTCCATGTCCTCGAGGCCCTGGATGTAGGCGGCCGCCTCGGCAGGGGTTTCGAAGCGGCGCTCGGAAATGTCCCCGTCATAGCCGGAGCCGAGCAGTTCACCATCAGCGATCATCGACGAAAGGCCCTGGCCGAAGGCCACGATCACCGCGGACCGCTCCCCGCCGGCGGGCATTGCGGCGGGCCCGCCGGCGGGCGCGGCGGCGCGCTTCTCGGCCTCACCCAGGACCGACATGAGCGTGGCCTGGTTCTGGAAGCCGATCGCCTCGGCGATCACATCGATGCGCTGCAGATAGCTGAGGCTGCCCTGACCCGCGAAGGCCTTCGCGATCGCCGCGACCATCTTGCGGGTCAGCACGATGTCGGAACGTCCCGCAGGGGCGCCGTGGAAGGGCGCCAGACCCTCTTTTGCAGGTTCATGGACCGTGCCAGCGTCGATGGCAGCTTCGAGGCCTGGACGGTGCTCCTCGAGCCAGGCATAGGCCTCGGCCGGATCCATATTGACCTCGAAGCCGACCGTATCGCCGTTCGGCATCGTGGGGTTGGTCCCGAGATAGTCCGCAAGGCGCCTGGCCTCGGAGCAGCCTGCGCGCTCAGCATGATGGAAGATCTCATCCGCCTCGTAGTCGCCGCCCCATTCGATGGCATCCATGCGCCGGAGGATCTCCGGGGTGGCGGCAAGCAGCCAGGGCCGCGCATCGATCGTGACCTCGATGCGGCGGTCGTCGCTGTAGGCATGGGCGGTGACCTCGGGGAGGCTCTGCCAGTCCGCCGGCTTGCCGTGCGTCGCTTTGCGGGAATTGCTGAGGGAGGTATGTGCCATGATCGTTTTCCACACGACGGTCGCTCTGGAAGTCTGCCCCGCTACCTCCGCAGACCGTCCTGGATTGAACGATATGGGATATGGTGTCTCATCAGTGGATCCGGTTTGGCGTGGACATGACGTCCGGGGCTGCCTGGTCGATCCGACCATGTGAGCAGTATGCCAAACCATGCCGACTGTCACAAGACCTTATTTCGCATATCACGTCCAAGCATGTCGACCCCGATCAGTCGTTACGGAACAGACCAGGCGGCGGGCATGTGCCGTAACCGACAAGCGTATGTTTTCAAATCAATTCCGCAGATCGTGACGCCGTCACGGGCGTAACGGGTGGGAGATATGTTCTTGCGTGCATGTGTGCGTATGTGCGTGCATGCATGTATATATAAATCTATTTATTGTAACATACAAACAAACACCCTTTTCCCTTCATAGAATCAGCCACTTGCGGGCGTCACGGGGTCCGTGACACCCATGTGACGTCGTTACGTCTTCATTCAATGGTCTTTTCGGAAAGGAGCAGAAGGCCCCCTCATCGTCTCTTCTCGCGCCTCCGGCCCTCGTCTTCCCAGATATTTGGCTTTTTGCTTTTTCATCATTCTCTCCCATTCTGACGGTTCGATGAGGAGAGCGACGATGCCCCCAGCCAGAAAGCCGCAGCGCCGGCCGTTCCACTCCACCTGCGTGGGCTGGCCGGATGATATCCGGGCGCTGGAGCACCTGATCTCGGAAGGCCGGAAGATCGAGCGGGCCGAGTTTCTGACGCTGGTGAACCTGCACGCCATGAAGCGGCTCGAGAGAGGCCTCGGTTATGGCCGTGAGGGGCTGACGATGGCCGAGGACTACCATGTGAACTATTTCGTCGAACCGGCAAGTGGGATCCCCTTCTTCGTCCATTCGGCCATCGAGCATGTCTTCGCAACCCCATCCGATATCGATGGAATCCTCGCGCGCATCGATCCTCCGCAGGTCACCGCACAGGACGTCTCTGACTGGGTGATGATGCTCGTCGAGGAGGAGGAGGACGTGAACCAGCACCTGCACGTCATGAACGGAAACGGGCATGTCTACGACGCTGAACAGCTGGTCGTCATTACCCACCCGGGCGATGCCTTCGACGAATACGGCATCTTCGAGGCGCTCGACGCGGCCTCCTGGGAGATCCGCGCCGCTGCGCTGGGAGGTGCGGGTGTGATCTTCGTCGATCGCTTCTCCAGCTCCTACATGGAGCCGGGCGAGCGTTGCGGACCCTGGGATGACTGGTTCGACACCTGCCGCGACCTGACCGATCAGGCCGCCCATATCTACGCAGACCATCTGGACCAGGCGGCGGAACACATCGCCAAGTATGCGACAAACGCAAAGTCTATTCTGGTAACCGGCCTATGGTCGGACGAGAAGCATGGCTGCGCCCGCGCGCTCCATGAGGAGCTGGTCAAGCGTGGCGCCCCTGCCCGCCTCAGTGAACATTCGCCGGACATGACGCTCCGGCGCGAACCCGGTGAGGAGCCATCATGGTGAAGCATCCCGTCGATCATCGCCCGACCACCCGCACCCCGCGCAGCATCGACGGGCGCCTCTTCCCGAACCGTGAATGGGATACGGGCTGGGCGCTGTCCATCCAGGCGGATGGCGTCGGCTACGGCTGTAGCCCGGCCGCCCGCCTCCAGCACATCGAGGATTACGACGAGGTGGAGGTGCGGATCACGCCGCCCTTCGTCGAACCGGTCGACCACACGCAGCTGGGCCTCACGCCTGAGCTGGCCGCGAAGTTCGACGAATGGGGAAATGCCCGCAACCTCGACTGGCGCGACGTAGAGGCGCTCTCGACCGCGCTGACGATGGCCGGGATGAACCCGAATGCCGGCATTCCGCGCGGGGCCGTCGGCTGGGCGGGCCGCGAGATCTTCCACGGCACCGACGAGGATGCCGCACTGGACATCCGGGATTGCGGCATCAGCATGGCCGCCTCGTCGAAAGGCTATTTCGGCCGTGCCTTCTATGCCGCGGACGACCGGCAGCTGGCCCGGGCCGCCTATGCTGAGATGGCGGATGGCGATCCGGCCATTCTCAGCCTCGTCATCGAGCAGGAGGCCCGCATTCTGGATCTGCGCAATCCGCTCGATGCTGCGGAATGGGCCCCATGGGCGGATCGGGTCAGCTACGAGGATTTCGACCGGATGATGCGTCGCGCCGGGATCGACGGCATCTACGACCGATCCGTCGGCGGCCTGGCCATCTACAATCCCAAGGCGGTGCGCGTGACCGCACTCGAACCGGTCAACGACCGTGACGCCGGGATCGAACTTTGAATACCTTTCGCATTTACACGCGGAAAGGCTAGGATCTGCTCAAACAGCATCAGGAATGCCGCCATGTTCGCAGCCCTCATCATCCGCCAGATCGTCAAGAGCGCCCTGGTGAACTCGGCATCAGAGAAGGCGCTGTCTTACGGCTCCGAGGCCGTGGCGGATAAGCCCGCCCCGCGGGTCAAGCCGAACTTCTTCAAGCGGACGGCCCAGATGCTTGGCGCGGCCGGCATCGCGACCGTCGTCGCCTTGGCGACCGTCCAGGCGGTTACCACCGTGCTCGACGTCGGATACAACGCCACCGCCACCCGCATGACCCATCTTGATGCGGCCGCACCGGTCAGCCAGTCGGATCTCCGCGCGCTCGGGAACGAATATGCCGATCTCTTCAGGATGGGCGGACGCCAGTTCTCGGCCGGCATGGCCGCGGCGAGCCCCTTCTCGGGCCTCGACGGACTGCGGGAGGACCGCAACTCAGGGAACGGATCGTTCTACGACGCAGGCGCGGCATTCCAGCGCAAGAACAACCTCTTCAAGGAGGAGATCGTGGCGCTGTCGGAGAGGTTCGAGCAGGCCGATGAGGAGTTCAGTCGCTTCCGCGCCTCCAACGTCAAGGACGCGGAGGTGGCGCTTCTTGCGGGCGCGCTGATCGCGTTTGAAGGCCACAGTGATGCGATCGACGGGCGCATCCTCACAGCGGTCGACGAATGGAAGCAGGGCGGCGCCGCGCGCTCGGCCCATGCCGAACGGATGGGCCGGTTCATCCGCACCGAAATGGCGCTGAACCCGGTCCTGCTCGCCCAGACCGCCGCGCTGCTGGACGAGTATCGCCCGGTGCTCGATGCGAACGAGACGCGCAGCCTCGGCCGCCACGTCGAGACGCTGCCGGAGGCGCAGCGCGAACGGGCGATCGAGCTGATGGGCAGCCCATATCTCCGCCTGGACGACATCGAAGAGCTCATCCCGGGACGCGACGCACTCACCCGTGCCCTCGAAGGCGCCGCTCCGCAAATCTGATCCATGTCGGCACGCGTGGTCAGGACGGTTGCCTGCCTTGAATTCTGCCGGTATCGTATTTCCTTTTTTCGCATCAGGGTCTAATCTCGGCGATGGAAGGAAGGTGAAGCAATGCGCATCAAGGTGCTCGACACTGAAACGACGGGCTTCTCCTACGACCGCGGCGACCGCATGGTCGAGATCGGCATCGTTGAACTCCAGAACTTCCGACCCACCGGACGGGTGTTTCACGAGTTCGTCGACCCGGGCGTCAAGGTTCACTGGGCGGCTGCCAGGGTTCACGGGCTGACCAACCAGGCGCTCGCGGGCAAGCCGCGCTTCGCCCAGATCGCCCGCAACATGCTCGAGTTCATCGGGGATGACGAACTCTGGATCCACAATTCACGGTTCGACATGGGCTTCCTGTTGGGAGAGCTGGGCGATGCGGGCATGAAGGCCGAACTGAGGTCCCGCGATACGGTGCGAATCGTCTCCAGGAAGCTCGAGGGATCGGTCAAGCTCGATCAGGTCGTGGCCCGTCTGGGGCTGTGCATTCCGGATCGGAGCCTGCATGGCGCGCTGCTCGACGCGGCGATCCTCGCAGGCGTGCTCGCCCGGCTTCACCATGCGCCCGACATCGACATCGCCGCGCTCTGCGCGCGCGGCAAGGAGACGGAGGTCGATCGCCTGCCGCCCACGAGGAGCCCCTACCCGGTCCAGGCAAGGCCGCGGCCGATCGATCCGTCCGAGGCGGAGATGGCCCGCAAAGCCGCGCGGCTGCGCGCGACGATCCGTTCCCTGATCGACCAAGCCGCGAGCTTCCAGGCGCTGATGCGCGATATCGAGGCGGCGGGGATCAGGGTGCGCCCCTCCGTGAACGGAGACGGCAGCCTCGTGGGCTTCCGCTACCGCCACGATGGCATCTGGGCCCGCTCGGGCACGCTGGGCATCCGCATGGACGAGTTCGCTGATGGTCGTCTGCGCTACGCGGGCGCCGGACGGGAGCGTGAGCTCCTCGAGGAGATGCAGCGCCGCTACGATCGCGACCACGGCCCTGTGGACGGCGAGACCTGGACCGAGATCCGGCCGGGCCGGATCCCGGCCGCGGCATGAATGCGAGATTTTGATGGCGTCATGCGATGTGCCGCTCGCGCATCGACGCCACCGACAGGAGAGACCTCATGAACACGAAGATCACCTATATGTATCGGGACGGCAGCAACTTCAAAACGAGCCACAGCCTGGTGCTGAGCGGCGAACTCGACGCCGCACGGATCGCCGAGGCAATGGCCGCCGGCGATGCCTCGATCGGGGACGAGCCGCAGTTCATCCCGGGCCAGATCGGCCTGCCGGACCTCCAGGACGAATTCGTCGGCCCCTCGATGTGGGTCGACGGCCAGGACCATCCCTGGCACGCGCTGATCGGCATTGAGCCCACCTCCGCAGCGCCCAGCCCCGCCGGGCCACACGGGGAGAGACTCCCGACCGCGGCCGAGTTCCTGGATCGGCTGATGACGACCGAATGGGACGAGACGCATCTCCCTTCATGCCATCCGATGATGAAGCTGCGCGAACTCGGCTACGGGGATGCGCAGGCCGGCACGCTTCATGAGGCGACGAACGGGGATGGCACCGGCCTCTACTATGCGCTGGGCATTCCGCGCCTGGGCGTCCATGTGGGCAGGTCCCCCTCCGACCCGGACATGTTCCTGGTCCAGCATGGCACGATCCCGCAGGTGCCCGACGAGCTGCAGTCCGATCTCGACACGCTCGGCTACGAGCTCGTCGACGGCATCTTGGTCCGCGACTGCACCGGCGCGGTGAGCCATGGGATCGACGCGCTCAGGATGATGGTCGAGGCCAATCATGCCGCCCGCGGGATCGACGGGGACAGCGAACTGATCCGGCCGGACCAGCTCGACGAGGCCTATATCCGCAACCTCATCGGGCTGCAGGCCCCTGCGGAGCCGGAAGCGGCGCCGCAGCTTTGAAGGACGCAGCCATGAGCACGCCCTGGACACGCATCGAGCATTCGACGCTCTGGAACGAAGCACGCGAGGCCTATCGCCGGAACGGGCTGCCCTATCATGGCTTCGGCCATGTGGAGGCGCTCTACGGCTGGGCCGACCGGCTGGGCGTGCCCTACAGCCTCAGACTGGACGAGAACATCCTGACCCATGACGTGGAGATGCTGCTCGGGCCGGGACGGAATGAGCACGCCTCGGCGGAGTGGCTTGTCGCCCGGGGCCGCACGCCTGAATGGGCCGCGCCGATCCTGGACACCATCCACCACATGCCCTCCCGGGACCGGACGGGTCTTGCGATGCTCGACCTGATGGACTTTGCGGATCCCTTCGCATCGCGCCGAAACACGGAGCTGCTGCGCCTGGAGGCGATGAAGACCGCGGGGGAGACGTTCGACCAGAGGGCCTGGCTGCAAGGCACGATGGGTTATCTGTCCGGGCTTTCCGAACGGATCCGGCATGACCTGCCCGGGCTCGACGGAATGCGCCTGAAATGCTGGACCCGGATCGCTCGCGGCATCGCGGTGACGATGAGCTGCGCGCCCCATACCTACGATCCGCATCCCTCGAGCGGCATCCGTCGCTTCACGCCGGACGCGGAGGCCATGGCCTTCGTGCTGGGGGCGCAGGACGGGCCGCAATGCGTCGGCACGCTCAGCGGTATCGCGACGCCCTGGATGCCGGGTGGAACCCAGGTCACCCATGCGCTGACGCAGCTGATGATCGAGGGTATCGCCACGGGGCGGGTCGATTCGACGCTCGGCCCGGTCTGGGAGCTCGCGGCGGAGGGCCGAGAATGGCTGGAGAGGATGAACGCCCCGGAGCAGGACTACCCGGAGCCGGTCTTCCCATAGCCGGAGGCGATCATGCGAAAGGCGTCTCCCGCTTACGTGCGGTCGCCCGGGAACGTGAAAATGTAGGGCCGCATCCATTCCGGCCCCGTGGGGTCGCAGCCGGCGTCCGCACGCGCGCAGCGGATCAGGTTCGGCCATGTCGCGGTGATCCAGGCGATCCCGACCACGTTCAGGGCCGGAACGGCACGCTGGTGCAGAAGTCCGGCGAAAATGCCGGCGCCGAGGTAGGCGCCGAGCAGGAAGGCCGCGATGAGGCGGGTCATGCGCGGCTCTCCGAAGCGGCCCGGGCTCCGGTCTGGCGCAAGCCATCCAGAAGCGCCTCGAAAAGCTCGTTCTCCTCATCGCTTCCATCGACAAGACCCAACCTGTCGCTGATGGCGTGATGCAGCGCTGCGAGAGATCCCGTTTCAGCGCCGACCAGCAGCGTCTGCGCCGCTGACCGCAGCGCGTCGTTCCGTGGGGTCTCAGCCGCGTCGCAGGCCTTGCCGAAGGCAATGAAAGCCTCCTCCGGCAGGGTGGTCACGAACTGGTCCTGCGGGGCGGGGTGGGTGAACAGTGGCTGCAGGCTCACCAGATCAGCGTAATCAGGCCTGCGCTGTGACACGACAGGCCTGAAGCCACGGCGCTCATATAGCCAGGCCACCGCCTCGGCCTGCTGATCCTGCGGGGCGGAGGCCAAAACGGGACCCCAATGGGTTCCGGTGTGATGGCCCACGAGCTCTCGCGGGGCAGAGCCGACAGCGGCACGGTTGTAGGCATCAACCATGGCCCGCCACGCCTTCGGGTTCAGGATGGATCCGTCCTCGTCGCGCGCGGGCAAGGCAACCAGGTTCTTATCGCGGCCGATGGGCGCGAGGCAGGCGTCGCCGTCTTCATCAATGAAAAGCTGATCGGTCATTTCCGGTTCCCTTTCCCTGCGGCGGGCTTGTCGATGTTGTGGTCGTGGACGATAATTCGCGCTTGGCGGTGCGCCTGTCTCTAAATCGGTCGAACGATCCCCGGCGCTTTCGTCCGAGTCTGCCCGCCGGAGAAGAAGAAGCCCACCGCGATCAGGTGGACGGGAAGCGCAAGCTGCCATCCGGTGATTTCGAGCGGGGCGTGATGCAGGATGATGCCCAGGATGAAAAGGGCTGCCCCCATGGCCTTGCGATCACCGTGTGTCATGTCCGTCAGCGCCCCGTTGTGCTTGATGTCAGATGTATGTGTATATTTATTTTCGCAAACCGTCAACGCCATGATGCGTTTCAATTCCGAGGATGCTATTCTTTTTCGATAAAGTGAAGCTGCAAATGCCTCATTGGTGGCGCATTGCCCGTGCCGGCCGGCACGGCTAGAATTGCCTGAACGGAACAAGAGGAACAGGAATGACCGGGAAGATCGCAATGCACACATCCGGCAAACTTCGTTTTCCCAAGGACCGCGCGCGCAGGGAGAGGCGCCCCATCCCCGGGCTGGACGGCTATTCGATCTCCCAGACCGGCCTGGTCGCCGCGCCGAGCGGCGAGCTGGAGGACCCATCACGCTGGCCCCTGCACGACATCCTCCTCGAGGAGGCCGAGATCGTGATCAACGTCGTCAATGCCGTTGCCCATGCCTGGCTTGATGAGGCCGCACAGGCGCGCATCCGGTCCGCATTGCCGCCCACATCGGCGCCGGGAGACATCGCCGTCCAGGAGCTCGAAGGGGAGCTGCAGGTGTCCCGTCATGCCATCGTCGCCGTTGCCCGCCATCCCGAGGGGTTGCCCGCGGCGGTCAGCATCCAGGAGCCGCCCCAGGGAGAGGCGGGCCGCATCACGCTCCGGCCGGTCGAGAACTACACCACGTTCCTCGCCGAGCCGGGCCGTGCGCCGAGCAAGGGCGGAAACACGCGGGCGCTTCACAGTCACAGGCTGACCATCGACGGTCAGCATTACGGCTTCCTGGCGCTTGGGAAGGGCAAGTGGGTCTACGCGGCGGACGTGGTCTCGTTCAATTATGTCCTGACCCCTGGGGGTTACCGCAATATCATCAAGCACAGCCTGAGGGCCTTCGACCGGAACGGCAAGGCGGTCGTGAGGGGCGATCGCGGCACCAAGCCCACGCTGCGCACCGCGCCGGCCCGGCTGCCGGGGAGCCGACGCGAGCGGATGGGCTGATCCGGCCCGGCGCCGGATCGGTCGGCACAGCATGCCGCCGCGCATGAGGATCGCGCCCATCCCGGCCAGGCTCGGGCTGCGCCGCTTTAGGCGCGCGGCCTCCTCATGGCGGATCTTGCGATCCAACGCGTCCCGGCGCGCTTTCGGGCGAGCCTTTTTCCGGGGCATGATGTAACCTGTGATGGAATGCGAAATGGCGTAGGCGGCAGACCGTTCCGCCCTCGTGATCGACAAGGAGAAGACGATATGCCCTGGCATCTGACCCCGGCCGAAAACCGCTTCGACATCCTGCGCGACGGGCTGGTCCCGTCGATCGGCCCCCGGTCCGATCTCGTTTCGGAGGCCCTGCCTCTCGTGCATCTCTTCAGCCGCTTCGAGGACCTGGAAAGCGCCGGCTGGCTCGATGATGCCTTCAAGGAAGGGGCGGCCCTGGCGCTTTTCCATGTCGATGTCCGGGCCGAGGAGGGTGCATGGACGGAGGTCCCGGACGCGATCCCCGCGGAACGGGTGCGTCTGGTCTGCGCGGACTTCGATGCGGTCAGCAACTATGCGCCCCTGCGTGCCATGGATGGTGTCGCCTCCCCCTTCGAGGATCTTGAGGGATTCCGCGCCACCCGCACGGAGATGGCCGCAAGTCAGTTCGGCGAGCTGGTCGGGGACGGGCAATGGGAGGCGGACGAAAGCCGCTTTCTGGTCTACGTGGCCGGATACTGGATCGAGGCGCTGGATGATGGTCGCCACCACCTGACGCTGGAGAACGGCAGCTGGATCACCGGCCAGGATGGGGAGACCCTGGAGACGCTCGAGGAGCGGCTCTTCGAGTTCACGCGGCCCTCGCAGGATCTCACCGACGCGCCCTCTCCCTGATCTTGGAGAATCCCGGACATGGGTCCGGCGGCGCCCCGACCGTCCGCCGGACCGGCCGGGCCCGCCCAACCCCTCACCGCGGCGCCGCGTAGACCGCCGCCGCATAGGCCACGCGCCCATCGGCCGAGTAGGCCCGCCCGATCCCGAACTCGCGGATCTGCGGCAGCATGATGTTCGCCGCATGGCCCGGGGATGCGGCCCATTGCCGGACCGCGCCGTCCAGGTCGATGAGGCTCACGGAGCCCGCGGCGATATTCTCGGCGGTGATGGAGGGTCTGTAGCCGAGCGCCCTGACCCGCTGGCCGGGACCGGTCGTGCCGGTGCCGGCGTGTTCCATCACGCCGCGCCGGGCCATGTCGCAGGCATGATCCTCGGCGGCCTTCTGCAGCTTCTCGTCATGGCGCAGCGACGAAAGCCCGGCTGCGGCGCGCTGCGCATTCGTTGCCGCCAGGGCGCGGGCCGCCTCCTGTGGCAGGGTCTGCCTGCAGTCGACCGCGCCGCCGCCGCCGCCCAGGACCACCGGCCCGTGGCCGTCTGTCCGCCTGACCCCGCGCGGGAGGCTGGCGGTGCCATCCTGAACCCCGATCTCCGCGCGCGGTGGCTCGGAGGGCGCCGGGGCGCAGGCGGCGAGCGCCAGGAGGGCAAGAGCCGGAATGGCGGAGATCAGAACCCGGGCGTGCATGCGTCGTCGTTTCCTTCGATGAGGTGAGTGATGGCGATGGGCCGCGGCCGCTCGCCGCCGACCCGGTAAGGCTCGAGCGCCTGCTCATCTCCCCAGAGATGGGCCTCGATCACTTCGGCGGCCCGCGCCTCGTCCATGTATGGCGGACGGAAACGGCCGGAGGTCATCGTGATGTCGAGCGGCTCGCGTTCGTCGGTCGGAAAGGCGATGGCATGTCCGCTGCAGAAGCCCGGGATGATACGATCCTCGAGAACCAGGTCCGCATCCCCCAGGATGACCGCGTCCGGGACGCGCACCCCCGGCGCGATCCTCGTATAAGGTCCGGTGACCACCCATTCCCCGAGGATCGCACCCCGACCTATCCGGCAGTAGTCGCCGAGCACCGAACGGTGTCCGACGACCGCGCCATCATCGACCTGCACATGGGTGCCGATCAGGCAGCCCTTGCCGATCTGTGCTCCGGCCCCGATACGGGAATGGCTGCCGATTTCGGTGCCGTTCCCGATCCTCGCTGTTCGCGCGACGGCAGAAAACTGTCCGACCGTGTATCTGCGAAAAATCATCTGGATTTCATCCTTTCAGAATGAAGGGCCGTCGATGGGCTCCGCCTGCGCAATACGCTCCAGCAGTTCCGCATGGCGCTCATGCGCAGTCAGCAGCTCCGCCTTCTGCGGATCGTTCATCGCGGCCTCCACGAAGCGCCGCAGGCCCTCCTCGGTGATCCTGTCGCTGTCGAGGACCTCCCCGACCAGCGCATCGAAGCGCTCGGCGGTCTTGGACCGGGGCGGGACGGCCGGGGCCTCGTCGCGCAGCGCCTCCATGACGGAACGATCCCCCTCGAAGCTGTCGCGCAGCGTGATGATGTCGGACCGCAACGCGGTGACCGAGAGGGTGCTGGCCCAGCCGAGGAATTCGCCGAACTGCTCCGGCAGGTCCGCGAAACGCTCGAGAGACGGCTCCTTTCCGGCCTCGCGCGCCTTCGCGATGGCGTTGACCGCGGAGCGCATGTATTTCCAATTGCGGTAGAAATGCGCCTTGAGCTTGTAGTTGAACCCGGCCTGGTCCTCGAGCACCGCACCTTCCACATGCCGTCCCTCGAAACGCCACCTGGGATCATGCTCGACCCGATGGTTGAAGCTTGCCAGGGCCCGCTCGTTCGGCAGGGTGGCGATCACCTTCTTGACCTCGCAACCCACATAGGAGGCGATCTTCTCCAGGTCCTTGTAGGAGGCCTGTTCGAAATGCTCCGAGCGACGGATGCAGCCTAGAAGGACTGCCCGCGGCGCGTCCAGCTTGATGATGTGCGGATCCCGGACCGGCTCCTCGATCTCGAAGACGAGCGAGCAGGACTGGTCGCGGTTGAGACGCATGATGCGCTCAAGCGCGCCCTCGCCCAGGGTCTCGGAGAGAACCGTCTTCGCCATGTCGGCGAAGGTGCCATCGGTTCGCGACTTCGAAGCCACGATCAGCGCGTCGTGGCGCGGGCTGTAACCGGTGATGCAGAGAAAACCGTTGAGCTTCTCGTAGGCGATCACCGGGAACCGGAGGTTGGCAGCCAGCGCCTCGGCACTCGTCTCCGACCTCTCATTGTGGTTGAAGAACTTCGGATAGCTCCTTGCAACGATGGAGTTATCCTCACCGTCGATGAACAGGCCCCTCGCCATCGTGGTGTAGTCGTCCCAGGCCTGCTTGTAGAAGGCGTCGCGGGTGAAGTTCACCGACACAAGTCCCGCAAGGTTCTCCATCGGCTTGAGCATGACCATGCGGTGATCGGACAGGCTGGCCATCGTGGCATCGGACAGCGCGCCGGCCGGTTCGGACGACCAGGGCAGCTGCGGCGGGAAACGGCTTGCGGACATACGGCCCACCTCCATGTTGATCTGCATGTCCTCGACCATGGTGCGGTAGGTTTTCGGACGGATGTCGGTGGCCCGGAAGCCGGTGTCGTCGAGCTGGACGAAGCGCATGTGCCCGCCGAACTCGACCTGGCCTTCGAGGTTGAAGGAGAGCTCCGAGGCGAGCGTCGGCTTCATGCGTTCGTTGCGGTGGCCATGCAGCTGGTAGCGGCCGGTCCCGGCTTCGAAATGGCTCCACTCGGCATCGACATCCGTCTGGTAATGGCCGTTGCCACGGCGCATCTGGTGGGTCGAGATCAGGTCGAGACCTTCCGGCCAGCTGCCGAAGCCGGCATGCGAGCAGAGCACCTCCTTGCCGCGCCATTCGTATGCCAGGTAGTCCTGCGCGAAGCCGGCGATCTTGCGCATGTCGCGCCAGCCGATCCCGGCCTCACGGATCTGCGGCCAGCTGAGGCGTTGCCATTCGCTGTTCGGCAGGTCGATGTCGGCGCGGCCTGCGCGGGCCTGCAGCTCGACATAGTCCTCGTGGTTGCCGGCGATCAGAGCGACGTTCGGCCTGTTGAGCGCGTTCCGGATGAACCAGTCCGCGACCTGGTCATTCTCCTTGCCGCGATCGAAGAGATCGCCCAGAAAGACGTAGAATTTATTCGGATCGATGCCGTTTCGCAAAGGGGACCGTTCATCCATGATGGGCGAGAAGGTGCCCTGAAGATCGCCGATATGGACGACCTCCTCATAGGCGGAGAGGTCGCGCCGGCAGCGCGGGTCGGTCAGGAACCCGGGGATGGCCGCAAGCGCCTGATCCCACCCCGCCTGGTCCGTGGCCCGGATCATGCGGAGGTTCTCATTCTCGGCCATGACCGGCGGGATGGGGGCGCGCGCGGCCATGCTCTTCATGCTGTCGACGGATCGCTCCGGCACCCGCTCGCGCTCATCGCGAGCCAGGTTGCGCGCGCGGCGCAGATCGTCGTCGAAACCGTAGAGGTCGATCAGCAGGCCCTTGTATCCGGCCGCGTCGAACATCTTCCAGAGGTCGTAGAGCTCCGCGCCATTGGCCAGCGTGCCGTCGATGGCGACCACCTCGCCACCCGAGATGCGGCGCCCGATGCTGTCCGAGAAGATCTTCCAGACCAGCGGGCCGTTTTCGTGACTGGGCGTCATGAGACCGTTCTGCCCCAGGACGTCGCCTGCGACCACGTTGCGGATCTTGTCCAGGGAGACGTTGTGGCCGTCGAGGCCGGCCCGGCGAACGAGCGTGGTCTTGCCGGCCCCCTGGGGGCCGCGGATCAGGATAACCTTCTTGGACATGCTGTCTGCCTTCAATCGATGTCCGGTTTTCGCATATACGGCGGAAAGACTGAAGCGCATAAATCAGCTTCCCACAGTCGATGATCGGCGGACCCCGCAGGGGAAGCGGCGTGTGCGCCCTCCCGGTGTGTCCATCAGGCTGGAACCGACGAGCCGGCGGGCGCAATGCTTGCCTGGCATGGCGGCTCACTAGAAAAGTGCCATCCCAGTGGCACCTGATGGGCCTTGATCGGCCCATAGAGTGCCCATATAAAGGCACATATGAAATTCAAGGCAACTATCCAGTTCCGCACGGATGGCCAGCGGCGGGATGCGGCCGAGATCGGATTCCGCGAGCCTGAACAGGGCATTCGCGGGGGCGTCTGGCTGTCCTATGACGACGACTACTACTTCGATCTGGACATTATCGAGCAGCCGGACAGATCCGTGCGGGACCGTCGCGCCATGTCCGTGCGTCACCCGGTCGATCTGGAGTATCGCAGGCTGGACCGCTGGCCCGGCGAGCTCGCGCTCGATCTGGGCGTGCCGAAGGCCGTCGTGGCGCGGGCCTTCGACAAGGGCCGGACGCTTCGCGCCATCCCCGCGATGACGGAGGTCGACCCATGCCCAGAATGACCCCGCTGAGCCGCGACGAAAAGCAGGCACGCCGCGAAGATGTCCGCAATCGGGCCGCGGCCGGGGAGCTGCGCTTTCCGGAGGCCATCCGCGACATCCGCCATTCCCTCGGCATGACCCAGATCGACTTCGCGTCCAGATTCGGCCTGACGCGGCGCCAGCTCATCGATCTGGAGAAGGGCAAGGCCAACCCGACCCTGGAGACGTTGGAAAAGATCGGTCGGGTCTTCGGCTTCACGGTCGGCTTCGTCATGAAATCCTCCACCGGCCAGGAGCCGGACGCATGATCCGATCTGCCGCGGACATCTATCCGGACTATCGCGCAGGCAAGGACCGGCTCCGCCGCATGGCGCAGGATGCCATCGCGGACGGGGAGCGCATCCGGGCCGGCACGCATGACGGGCTGACCATGGACCATGCGCTGTCCTTCTTCTTCTTCCATCCTTGCATCATGGGGCGGAACCTCGACAGCCTGATCCTCACCGCGCAGGACGACCGGGTGAGCCCGGTCATGGCGATCGTCGGCATGCCCTACTCGCCGCCGCTCATCTTCGGGCCCGCCTGCCCGAGCGTCGCCTCCGCAACCGAGGCGGCGCACAACATGATGTCGCTCGCCTATGCCATGGTGCTGAAGAACCGCGTCGAGTTGGACATGGTCCCCATGTCGCGCATCCGGTTCCGCTCCGGCGCCTGGCTTGAGCTGCCCGATGCGACGGTGGAGCAGATGTCGCGCGGCTTCCCGCAGCTGCCTCTCGCGGATGCGGCGCGCAAGGTCGACAAGGTTCGGGCGCGGGTCCGGGAGGCCACCGGTCAGGACACCGGCCGCATCGACGAGACCCACCCGCATTGGAGGGAGCTGCGCACGATCGCGGCCTTCGCGATGGTCTACAATATCGGGCCGATCATCTAGCCCTCCGATTTTTCACAAAGCCATGCGATGCTTGGAAGAATCTCAGAGGAGCAGCAGAATGGATCCCAATTTCAACAGCGATCCCGGCGCATCCGCCGCGGTCAGCGCCCTCTGGGGCGGGATTAGGGCGAACCCGGACCTGCTGAATGCGATCGCCGGCGCGGGCGGCGCGGTGCTCTCGGCCTCGGCGCTCTACGCGGCGCCCACCGCCACGGGCATGGGCCTGATCGACTTCGGGATTGCCCAGATCCCGGACTTTGCCTTCCTGAAGGACATGTCGGTCCTCGCGGCCCCGGAAGCGGATGACGACGGGTTCAGCCTGGACTTCTGAGTTTGAGGGCGCGCGCGCCGAACCTGGTCGGGAATGAGCGTCGGCGCGTCCCGCACCACCAAGCTTTACTGTTCGCTGCCTGCCCGGCAGCGAACGAGCGAAGAGCTCCTGGACAGCTGGCGGGGCCCTGCGAAGCTGCCTGCCCGGCAGCGAACAGACTTGTTGGCCGTCGCCGTCGGGGCGACGTCTGCGAAGCTGCCTGCCCGGCAGCGAACTGAAGGCAATAGGGCCTACAGCGGTCATCACTCTGCGAAGCTGCCTGCCCGGCAGCGAACGCAATGATAGTCGGCAGATCGAACTCAGTCACCCGCAAAGCTGCCTGCCCGGCAGCGAACTCGTCCTACTACGTCCGCGCCGCGTGATGCCTCCGCAAAGCTGCCTGCCCGGCAGCGAACTCCTGCTATGCCTCTGGCTTACTGAAGCCGTGCCGCAAAACTGCCTGCCCGGCAGCGAACACGCATGCCGCGATGCGGCGCATCAGCTCGACCCGCAAAGCTGCCTGCCCGGCAGCGAACCCTTCAAATGTAGCAGAATTCACCTAACAAACAAGCACTTGCAACGTCCTGTCACCATCGATCATCTGAAATTCCGGTTCAGGCAACATGCTGATAATGTTCGGTTTTCAAAAAGCCGCAGATAAGATGGTCCTCACGTTGACCCGAAATACCCGATGGCCTTTCGTGGAAAAAGACCCAGATGGTCCGAATAGAGGAGATCATGCGCGGTCGTCGCATCCGCGACCGGCATCGAGATTGCAAGCAGATCCGTCCCTGATCTGCGGCTGACGATCACCTCGGAGCCGCCATGCAAGGCGAGCCAGGCGCGTCGGGCCGGATCGGCATAGAGGGCGTCCGGAACATCCGGCGCCGGGGATACGTCCCGGGCCAATTCCGGATGGAACTCGCGACCGCCGGGATCCCGGTCGCAGTAGGACTGGAGACCATCCTCAAGATCACCTTCCTGCCAGTAGAGAAGCTCGAACATGCTGTTGCGGCGGAACTTCCGCATCCGGCTCTGGCGGATGGCGTGGCGGCGCAGCGGTTGCCCGATCCAGTCTCCGAGCCGGCACGGCTCCGCATCGAGATGACGCCGGACATTCGCGGCTTCGGCCTGGGCCAGCGCCGGGCCCTGATCCTGGCTGATCAGCGCCGCGCTGAGCGTCTGCCCGCATTCAAGGCCCAGGAGCTCCCGTGTGGAGCGCCCCGAAATGCCGTATGTCCTTGCCGAGATGCGATCGAGGCCGGTCTGTGCGGCGGGCGTGGTTTCGACGCCCGGCATTTCCAGTCGCCCGCTACCGTCCATGGTGACCAACGGACGCGCCAGGAGTGCCACGTTCGGTGCGGACGGGGTGATGCGGCGATGGCGCAGCACCCGCCCCGCGGCCTGGACGACCGACCTTGCCGAGGCGTAGTCGAGGATGGCGTAGTCGAAGTCCAGGTCATTGCCGGTCTCGATCACCGGCGAACAGATCAGGACGATCTCGATATCTTGCACACCGCTGCTTCGGGCCTGCTCGAAAAGCCTCTCCTCGCCGCAGAGCCGCGCCAGGCCCGCGTCGGGCGTGTCTCCCTTCCTAGTCAGCGCGGCACGCAGCTGCGCCTCGATCCAGGAGCGGCCGAGGCGCGTGAAGCGCGAATGCAGCACGATCAGCCTGCGCAGCCGGTCTGCGCCGACCTGCGGGAGCGCGACGGCAAGACCCGCGACATGATTGATGCGGGTGATGCCTACGAAACCGAAGGACACCCGAAACCCATCGATCCGGGCATGATGGCGGTCATGCATCCGCGAGATCGTCCGGGACACCGCCTCAGGAATTGCGGAAGGCGCCGCATCCGGGAGGATCTCGACGATCCTGCGCGGCGCGGCTGCCTCGAGCGCCTCGAGGGTCAGTGCGCGGACCTGATCGAAGGACGTCGCGAAGGATGACGGCTCCGAGCCTCCCGAGATCGCCCCCGGGGCATCCGAGACGCAAAGCACATGCACCCGGTCCTGCCGATCGAAGCAGGACGCATGTGCCGACCAGCCGGCGCGATAGGCGTCATGGAGGGCCATGGCCAGGTCGCGGGTCAGCGTCGCGGACATGATGATCAGCCGGCGTCCGGCCGCGCCGGTAAGATAGGCCAGCCTGGCCACGACCGACACGTCCTCCGCGCCGTATTGATCGATCTCGTCCAGGATGAGATCGGAGGTGAGCACGCGGACCGATGCCGGGAGATGCCGGGAACGCTCCGGCGAGGCGGCCGCGATGATGTGATCGACAGTCGCGCAGATGATCGGGCTCGCGGCCAGCGCCCGAAGCTTCTCGCCGTTCCTTCCATCCGCGTCGGCCATCAGGCCGATGAAGGCGGGCGGCTGGATTGTGGGATCGAAGGTCAGGCCCCGAAGCCAGTCCGTCTCCGCATCGGAGCCGAATTCCGGCACGCGCGGCCGGACCCGCTCGATCTCCTGCGCGGCGAGGGATGCGATCATGTCCGCCGAGCCGAGACGCTCTGCATCATCATCGCGATCGGGAAAATGGATAGGGGCCTGACCGGTCATGATGCGGACCGAATTTCGGAAGAATCCGAGATCCTCGACATATTCCTCGCCGGACTGGTGCGCCAGCGTGCGCAGCCCGAGGCCCAGCGTGAACCGAACGCCGCGCCGGCCTTGATCGGGATCCGCTAGGGTTACTGCGGCCAGGATGCCCGGCGCGCCACGCGTCTTTCCGGTCCCGGTTCCTGCCAGCAGGCAGCCGAAGAACCCGCCCTCCCCTGATGCGGCCAGTTCCGCGGCCCGGGCCGCGGCCAGGCCCTGCCAAGCGAACGGTCCGGTCATGTCCAGGTTCAGGATGGCGGTCGGCATGTCGGCCTTTGCGATCGATGGGTAGGATGTCGCCGAGGTGACCAGCGCATCGAAGGCACCCCGAACCGCATGGGTCACCCTCGAAGTGTGCCTTGCGAGGCCGTCGGCCGCGACCGGGCGATCACCCGCCTTCCAATCGGGACGGCGCATCGTGTTGGCGAGATGACCCGAGCCATCACCCTGCTTCTTCTGTGAGGAGCCGAGATGGTCCGCCAGCATCAGCGCGGTGCGCGCATGCGTGTCGAGAAGCGGCAGACATCGCGCGGCATCACGGATCAGGGCCGCTTCCGCGCAGAGGCGCTTCAGCCATTCATCTGTCCAGAAGGGCGCGCCCTCCGCCACCAGCAGCATGTCCCGATCGAATTCGGCATGGATGTTGCAATGCGTCGACGAGACCGGCCGGGTCGAGCATAGATTGAGCATCGGCAGGCGGTGATGGCCGAGGATCAGGATGCCCACACCAAAGGCGGTCGGGGGGCCGGTCAGAAAGTCGAAATGGATTTCGGCCTCGTTGCCCTGCGCCTTGGCGCGCAGAAAGATCCCGGCGCCGAGATCCGCCGCACCGAGCATCGCGCGATCGATATCCGCGGCGCTGACCCTCTGCAAGAAATCGAGGAGCTCCGTCTCGCTCCGCCCCCTCGTAAGCTCGTCCCAGGCGAGCGCGGAGATTAGTTCGTGGCGCAGCGCATCCGCGCTTGTGTCCTTGCCCAGGATCGCGTCCCGCAGCTTGGACTGGAACAGCCGGGTGGCCTTGCCGATATCGTGAAACATCGCCGCGATACGGGTGATGGCGCGCAGGTTGGCCGCGGGACCGCGCGACATGGCCTGGCTACGCCTCGCGGCGGCCTTGCTGGTGGCAATCGGTGCCAGCCCGTCCTGACCGAATTTCGATGCCGCGCCGACCCGGAAGAGCAGCCGCTCATCGCGCGAGGCCTGAAATCCATGGATCGCAACCGCGGTGCTGCGTGTGGCGTGTCGTTTCAGGTCCTTTGCGATCCTTTCGAGACAGGCATTCGAGGCCCGACCGCGCCATGTCCGATCGCCGACCCGAAACAGATAACGGTCGAGAGCCCGCTCTACCCGCTTCCTCGACTTTCCGGAAGAACGGCAGACCGCGATGACCTCACGCATCCGGCTTTTTTCCGGTGTTCAAGAGCAGCCCGGCAGGATCGTCCGGCAGGACACGATCCATGAAAGAGATCATCAATGAAAGGACCTTCTGCTTCTCCATCTGCCGCATGACCGCCGCCCTGAAGACGGACTCGGAATCCCCCTTGATACGCCCCGAGGCAACGGCGAAGGCCAAGGGCAGCACGATCGCCTCCTTGATCACATCGGCCAGATCGAACACCAGGCCTCCCGATCGGGTCTTTCCATGAAGCACGCTCATGTGCGGCGGAATGCCGAGCGCCCACAGCGCCGCTGCCGCGAAGCCGTAGGCCAGGTAGTTGCCATGATCGATCAGGTCGTTGGCCACCATGACAGGATCCGCGACCTGCCCGTAGGGCGATTCGCTGCGGTCACCTCCGTCCTGCCGTCTGACGAAGTCGGTGCCCATCCGGGATGCGCCCGCAAAGGCGGCGAAGAGCGCCTTTGCATACTGCCCCTCGTGGCCGAGAAGGCTCATGATGTCCCTGGCGGCATCGATCGTTGGACGAAATCTCGAGCAGGCTCGTCGGAACCCGTCGATCCTGTCCGTCTTGAGGTGGTCCTCGATGGCGTCGAACCCGACCTTCTCCATGAACCGAACCCGCTCGCGCATCATCTCCTTCGCGATGCGCAGGCCCTGTTCCGGATCGATATATGCGGTTAGCATGCGGCGAAAATGGGTGGTGCCGCCGTAATTGGTGAGCGCCCCGTAATGAAGGGGCGAACCGCCCGTGCCCACGAATGCAACCAGCACCCCCTCCTCGGCCAGGAGCCGCGAGGCCTCCTGTGTGACCGAGGTGCCCTGGCCTAGAAACAGGATGGCGACGTTGGCGTGAGGAATGGCGTAGCTCTTCTGAAGATCCGCCTCGCGTGTCTGGTAGATGACGCGCCCATGATCGGCATGGACGCGGGCGCGCTCGAGCCAGATCGCCTGCTCCCGCTGGGTCACCAGCAGGCGCGGGGCGGAGATCTTCGCGTGCCCCTTCGACATCAGGCCGCGCCTTCGATCCAGGGAAGGACTGCGGGTGCGGTCATGGTCGACAGCCCATAGCTGTTCACCAGGATCGTCTCTCCGGTCCATGGCCGGCTTTCCGAGATCAGATCGATGCGCAGACCCGGGCGCAACATCACGTAACCAGTGATGCGCGGGGGCTTGGCGGGCTTATCGGACGGTCCGAACCGTCCCTTCGTTTCCGCGATATGCGCGGCACGCCTTGCGTCACGGCGCGCGCGGCGTGCGGCCAGACCGCTGTCGGGGATATGCTTCACCCGTGCCTGGGTGCGCATCAGCACCATGCCGGAGCCGGCCGGATCCGTGTCCTGCTCCCGGATGCGACCGCGGAACATGCCACGCCGACTGAGAGCGGCCAGGTTCCGGTCATCGAGGACAGCTTGAAGCAGCTCCTCTGTGCCAAAGAGGACGAAGCGGTTGCCCATGGCCTCGATGCCGCGACCTTCGGCTGCGTCAGGCATGCAGATGGCCACATAGCCGGACGCGCCGGAATGGCGGTTGACCCGGTGCAGCGCCGCGAAAACCTCGCGATGCAGATCCGGGAATGCGCCGAGCTCGGTGGTTGCCGAGGAGGCGTTGATGATCAGGCGGTGGCTGGGGGTGCAAACCCCCAGGCCGCCAGCCAGCTCTTTGGTGACCTGGTCCATGATCAGCCTTTCTTCTTCGCTGCTGCCTTCTGCTCGGCGTCGGCAAGTTTCTTGGCCTTCTTCTCCGCGTCGACACGGCCGAAGACGCCGCCGCGAACCAGGTTCGCGAAGAAGAAATGCGTCTCGCCGCGCATGGCCTCGGCGGGGTTGTCGAGATCCTCGGAAAGGGCCTCGTAGCCATCCATCACCTGATAGAAGTCGGGCCCGGTGCCGGTCTTGGGCCTGCGCAGGACCTCCCCGGTCTCCTGGACGCCACCGTAGGGATTGACCGCGATGGCCCCGTATTCTCCGCTGTTGTGCCACTCGTCGATGTGGCGGATGGCGGCGTTGATCTTCTGGGAATGGATCGAGGCCTGGCGCTGCTGGGTGTCACCGTCAAAGAACGGCAAGGTGGCATAAATCCGGCTGCGATCCTTGTAGCTGGGCTTCTCCGCCAGCTCCTTGCGGAGATACTCCTGCGACGGGAAGACCTCCGATCCGGCATGCATCCGCGCGATCCAACGGACCGAGAAATCGAACGGCTCACCCTCGGCCAGCCCCGCGCCGAAACCCGCAATGAAAGCATCCAGATCCATCGAAGAGCTCTCGCCGATCAGTGCGCCGGCCAGGCCGGCGCGGCCAGGATACGCGTCGAGGTCCAGGTCGAGCGCGTATGCCGTGAGCTTCCGGTCCTTGAACCGGATCTCGACGATGGCCTCGTCGGACTGCATGCGGTTGCGCCACGCGAAGCGCCCGTTCAGGATGTTCCAGACATAGCGCTCGGCCAGGTGCTCGAAGCCGCCACGCTCTGCATAGGCACGGGCCAGCCCGGCAAAGGCCGTCGCAGCCTCGGAGCTGTCGCTTGCATGGGGCTTCAGGGCCGAACCCATGATGCGGGCATTGAAGCTGATCACCAGCGCATCGCAGCCGGACGGGATCACGGCCATGTCGACGGACTGGGGATTGCTGCCGCCCGGGTTCTTGGCGAGATCCTCGGAGCTCTGACCGCGCACGCCCTTGTCCTGGACGATGACCGGGACCAGGCGATCCTTGTCGGCCATGCGGGCCCAGAGCAGCGCCTCCCCGATCTGGATCGAACGGGCAAAGGCCAGCATGCCGGTGACGAGTTTGTTGGTGGACATAATCTGATCAAGCCTCTGCTTGTTGGGAGGGGAGATAGACGGAATGGGCAACGACATGTCGCCCGCTGATCGACCACGACCACATGCGTTCCGAGAAGGCATCCTCATCGAGATCGGCGAGTGCGGTGTTGCGAACGGAGACAAGTTCGGCCACGCCTGTTCCGGGCTCCGCGAAGACATGCGGCACGCCGGGGTCGCGCACATAAGTCGGGTTGGGGTTCTGTCCCGGGAGGGTCAGCAGCCTGTAGCCGATGGCGGCAGGAACACGCATTCCGGGCGTCGGATTGTCTTCCGTCGAGCGCTGTGCAAGCGCATCCTGGACCTGTTCGAACTCATGCGTCTCCGTCCAGCAGGTCAGGTGGCGCAGATCGTCGCGGATACCCGGAATGACCGCCCTGCCCCGCGGAGACATGCGCAGGCCAGCTCCGCCCTCCGGGACGCTGCGAATATCGAAGGTATCCTTTCCGTTTTTCGCAAAGATAATGCCCCCGGCGAGGCGCGCCTTCTTCAGGGCATTTTGAAGCATCGCGATATCGACCAGTCCGGGCAGGTCCAGCAGGAAGCCGAATTCGACATGACCGCGCATGCTCTCGGGGATTTCCACCGGCGCGAAGCCCTTGGCCGACTTGTCCGTCTGAAACTGGTATTCCGGGCGGATGCGGCCTTCCGAAGGTGTGACAGAATAGAGGATCGGCATGACGCGAGCCTCGAAATGCCCGAAGCCCACTTTTCCGGCGATGAAGCCGGCAAGCCCCATGAAGGCCAGCGGTGAGGGCATTCCGGCCGCGAAATCATTCTGCAGCAGATTGACGCGCGATGCGGTCAGGTTCGAGAAGAGATAGCGCATCAGCTTGCAGCTCCGTTCATGGTCCGCATGAAGACGAGCCCATTGAGAGCACGGCGCACCGCTTCGCGTGCCGCGTTCCGCTCATCGGGATTCCTGCCCCTGGCGCCGCGCCATGACGCGAGCAACAGCTGCCGCATGTCGGTTCTGGTCGCGGAGAATTCCGGGTTGAGCTCGACGGCACGCTGGTTGACGTCGTCGATCCATTCCTTGGCGATGCCCAGGATGCTCTCGGCCAGGCCGCGGAAGCGCTTTTCCGTGTCTGCGGTGTAGCGGACGCCATCCGTCCCGTCGGAATGTTTCTCGCGACGTGCGTGGAAGGCCTGGAGTGTGTCGAGAAGATCGGTGATCTCCTCGCCGGGAATGGCCGGCACCCGCCCGCCCCGGGCGTAACGCCAAACCGCCGCTTCGAAACTGCGCATCGCGTTCGGGACGATGGCCCGGAATCGCGATCTGTCGCCCCCGATCGCGACGGAGATGTTCTGCATCTTCGAGGAGATCTCCTGGTTCGTCAGGGGGGACTTGTGGCTTTCCCCCTTCTTCAGCACGGCCGACTTGAAGTTCCCCATGGCTTCGAGCGGGCTCAGTGGAGTAACCTGCATCTCACCGCCCTGTCCGTCAGGCAGGTAGACGATCGGAAGGTTCTCGAAATGGAGCTCGGACACCCCGGTCTTTGCGCAGCGGGTGCCTTCGATGATCGCATCCAGGCTCTCCTGCGAGAACGCGGCGGCGAATGAGGCCAGGAACTGCTCGCTCAGCTCGTTGGGCGTGGTGATGTGGTCGATGAGGCTGTTGCTGCCGTCATGTCCGAGAACGGCGATGGGTTGATAAGCGATTTTCGCATACATGCCCCAGCCCGCATTCATCGACGGGAACTTCCGTCGCGGCCGGTTCGTGTTCGTGACGGTCGGAAAGTCGAGGACGTGGTCCCGGGCATTCTTGGAATGAATCTTGAGGATGTGCGTTCCGCTGAAGCGGGTCACCGCACCGAAGGCCTCGCTGTTGTCGGCAAAGGCCTTGGGGCTCGTCTCGGGCGCGCCTTCCCCGGCCCCGGCCTCGACAACGCCTGCCTCCGCCTGGTCCGATGCCTCCGATTTCTTTGCGGTTGCGGGCTTCGCCAGTGCTTCGCGGATACGCCCATAGAGCCCTGCGATATCGGCCACACCGATGGGCGCGCCGGGGTCCGTATAGTTCAGCGTGAAACCGGGGGCGCCCGGAGGCGCGGGCTCGGCCGAGGCCTTGCCCTTCGGGGTTTTCTGCATGTGCAATCTCCGTCTCTTGATCCAATCATATTTTCGCATTTTCAGAATGGCAATCACCTGCTATATGAAAATTCACAAATTGAAGATTTTTTACCGAGGATCCCATGAAGAAGGAATTGCGATACGCCTGGATCGAGTCCTGCTATCGGCATCTCGGGCACCTGCCCAAGAAGGCGCTGCTCGACATGTTTGGGACGAGCGAGGCCAGCATGTCCGCCGACATCCGTCGGGTGGCGGAGGGCATCAACGAGGCCGGCGGCCGTGTCGAGATCCACGCGGGGAGGTTCGTCGGGGATCTGCCGAGCAACACGGTGTTTCCGGGCGCCGCTTTCCAGGACCTGATCCGGTCCGGCCTGTTCGGCTTCTACCGATCCGTGGACGTGGAGCTCCGTCTCGAGCCGGATCCGGTGCTCCTGGGAAAGGTGGCATCCGCGATCGCCCGGCGCCAGGTCATCGAGGCGGCCTATTGCGCGGGCAGCGGCCGGGCGGTCCGCCGCCTTTCGCCGCACAGCATCATCGAGGTCCTGGGCCGGATGCATTTCAGGGCCTATGATCACGGGAAGAACGCCTACAGTGATTTCGTCTTCACGAGGCTCGAGGGCCCGATCCGCGATGTCGACATCAGCTATGTCGGTCCGGAGATGGATGAGGCGGATGCGCAGCGGGATGCCGTCACCCTCGTTGCGAATGCCTATTACAGCGGCGAGGATCGGGCCGCGATCATTCGTGAATACGGGCTGGACCCGTCAGGCCAGAAACGTCATCGGATCCGACGGAGCGATGTCTTCTATGTCAGGCGGAAGTTCGAGGGGCCGACCACCGATTTCCAGCCGCGGATCATGATCGAGGAATGAACGCCCGGAGCGTCGGGTGCGCGGGACGTTGAGGAACCGCCTGTCCGGCAGCGAACATTCCTGATCACCGCGATGCTGGTGCTGCTGTCTGCGAAGCTGCCAATCCGGCAGCGAACTTGCCTGCCCTAGCCGCTGCCGGGGCCTGCTTCTGCTAAGCTGCCCATCCGGCAGCGAACGATTCTTTGAAAAAAGGGAAGTGGGGAGGAAGCTGCTAAGCTGCCCATCCGGCAGCGAACTTCGGAGCCGCTCAGGCCCATCTCAGACATCACAGCTAAGCTGCCCATCCGGCAGCGAACGAGAGCGGTGAGGAGCTCGGGAGGCGCCTCAACTGCTAAGCTGCCCATCCGGCAGCGAACTCTCTCGTGCCGATGCCCGCATCGATATGATCCTGCTAAGCTGCCCATCCGGCAGCGAACGACTGCAGAATTTTCAGGAGTGCGAGCATCTCCTGCTAAGCTGCCCATCCGGCAGCGAACGATGGCCAGAGCGTGGGCGAGCTTGTCGCCCTCTGCTAAGCTGCCCATCCGGCAGCGAACGGGCGTGAGCCGCGGCGTGAGGTGGATGCAGCACTGCTAAGCTGCCCATCCGGCCGCGAACTCGATCCATTGAAGCGGCCCAGATGGCTCTCCAGCTGCTAAGCTGCCCATCCGGCAGCGAACCCGTCTGCGACGTAGCCGCCATCTTCCGAGCGCTGCTAAGCTGCCCATCCGGCAGCGAACCGCGGTGACGATCTGCCGGCCGGCATCGACTTCTGCTAAGCTGCCCATCCGGCAGCGAACGACGGCGCCCACTGACGCCCAGGACCACCGAACTGCTAAGCTGCCCATCCGGCAGCGAACCCTTCAACAATGATCCCAAGTTCCCGAAAAATCAACCCCATACCTTCAAAGCGACGTCCTACCCATATCAAATGGATCAATCTCCAAAATATTGAAATTGAACGGTATTTTCGGTCCCCCTCAAAATAAGGTCTGAAACACCCTCTCGCTCACAGCCCGCTCAAGGCCGGTATCCCTCCCTGAACCACGGCCGGCTGCGGGATTGCGCCATAGGCCCCGACGGGCTTCTGCAGCTCCGGCGGCATGTAGACCTGCACGAAGTTCGCCGTTCCCGTGATGTCCTGGCCCATCCCAGACATCGTGTTGCAGGCTGAGAGCCCCATCATTGCCAGAATGAGCGGGACGGCCAGGATGCGGTGCAAGGGCATGGGGGCTTAGATCCAAGGAAACTGAGCGCACACCCTATCCCTATTGCTCGCGGCCCTCAACGCCCGGAAGATGTTTTCCATTTCATTTATTCGCACATTCCATTGCGGGTTTGGTGGCACTCTGCTATTATATTCGAAATACTATTTCAGGGACGACGCCATGCGCAAGAACACCGAAGGCCAGATCCGCATCGCCTCGAGCAGGACGGGTTCAGCGAAGAAGTTCGACGAGTGGCCGGTCCGGTTGCCCGGCGGCGACGACGCGCGCTTTCTGGTCGAGTATCAGGCGCACGAAAACGGCCTCCTGTTCACGGCGACATCCCAGCATCCCTGGTTCAAGGACGTGATCATGGGGTCGGGCGACCCGAACCGGCTGAAGGCCGACATCGAGGCGCTGGTGCGCGACCGTATCGAGCGCGACCGCGAAGGCGAATGGGCGGCCGGCACGAAGGTCAGCATCCGCACGGAGCGCCGCCGTGACACCGACTACCTGCGGGGCTCCCTGGAGTTCCGGATCGACATCGAGGAGGTCGAGTTCATGCCGGGGGCGCTGGTGGGCAACCGCGGCCAGACTCCGATCCGTTCCGAGTTCCGCCAGGAGGTGATCTTCCAGCGCGGGCCGGAGGATGTCTTCACGAACGCGCTCGACGATTATCGGAAACAAGGCCTCAGTGGATCCATCCTGGATCCGGAATCTGCCAAATACTGGAACGATCCGATCCGGAACGAGTGCGAGAAGCCCATGACCCGGGTCATCGCACCGGGCGACGGCGCGGAGGTCGGTGTCCTCGTGGATACGGTCGAGCGGTTCCTGCGCGCCTTCGGCGCACGGATGGCGCCGGGCCGGCGCGCGATCGAGGGAACGCCCGCGCCGGAGGAACTGGTTCAGCTGATGAAGGACAGCATGCCGGAATGACCGGTCTCCGCGCGCCCCGGGTCAGGCCGAGACGGCTTCGCTTTCATTCTGCTCACGACGGATCCGCATGTCCTCCTGCAGGGCGACGCGCGTCATGCGGCTGGCGATGCTTTGCCTCGGGTCCTTCTGAAAGGCCTCGAGGATTTCAATCATGCGCTCGTCGTCGATGATGGTCATGCGTCAGCTCGGCCTCAATTGGTTTTTCATTGCCCTTCAGCGGGAGGGGCCGACCTAGAATGCATGGGCTATGGGGTCCACCATCAGGACAGCCGCAGGTTGAGGGAAGTTGCATTTTTGCACCATGTGCAAATTCTCGGATGCAACCGGGAACCGCCCCGCGCCCCGTGGAACCGGGTCCCGCTTCCACCTGGCGGTCGATGCGACGCGCCCTGCCTCAGAAGGCCGGGCCGTCCATCTCCGGCGCCGATACTCCCGCGGACCGCCAAGTCTCAAGCTCGAACCCGAAATCGTTCGCGCCGGCGGCATCGTTCGCGCCGTAGTTCAGCTCGAAGATCGCGTCACCGACCCCTTCGGGGACATAGTCGGAATCCCTCCCGCTTTCGCGCCCCGCCATGGCCGCGGTGAGCTGCATCAGCACCGGATCGGTCACCTGGCCCGACAGGGTGATGGTGACCTGGCGGAAATCGGTCGCAATGCCGATCTCCTCGAGCGTGAAGCCGGTCTCCTCGTCGGTGAATGGATAGAACATCTTGCGGAGATCTTCGCCGTTCAGCTCGTCCAGGTGCTTCTCGAAGGCCTCGAAGATGTGGGCGCGATCGAAGATGCGTGCGGTGATCTCGCAGCTGGCCGGGCCGGCCTCGAAGCCGGGCTTCACCAGGCCTGCCGGGATCCCGAAATCGTCCAGGAGCCACTCCGCCTTGCGGATCTCGCCGGGCTCCAGGCCGGCCGGGATGACCGGAACCTCGGGCAGCTCGCCCGCCGGATAGTAGATCTCGAGGGTGCCGTTGCGCAGGATCCGCGCCAGCGCGATGCCGGGCGCCTCGGTCTCCGCGTCGAAGGCGTCATCGTCGACGAACTCCTTGACGGAGAGCATGTCGATCCAGCCCCGGGCGTCCGTTTTGGCCGCGGTGAGCGTCTCATGGGCGTTGTAGACGTCCGACCACAGCGCGGCGCTGGGGGAGGAATGATGCTCCAGGATCTCGACATCCGGCGCGACGTAGAGCTTGCGCCCGTTCTCGGGGTCGGTCAGCACGTAGCGGATGACGGCATCATCGGTCTTCATCTGGCATCTCCTCGGATCGGTTGCCGCCACTCTACAAGACCTGCAAGAAAATCTGAGCCTGCGACATGTCCTCCGGACCGGGTTTTTTCGCATATACGGATCCAGACCAGCCATCCGATTGCCATATACCCGCAATCTCTTAAATCCGTATTCTGGACAAATAACCCATCTTAACCTGATATACTGGACGAAAAGCGAGATCGGGTGTAGGTTAAGGTCGGAATTCGGACATCTGCCGTCAGGGAGCGTCACATGGGCAGGCTCATCTTCGATCACGATCGGACCGAGGCATCCTCCCGTCAGCTTCGACGGAGGGCGGGACGTGGTGAGCTGGTTCGTCTCCACGCAGGCGTCTTCCTGGAGCCGAGCCTGGAGGCGCCAAACCTGACCGTGCGAAGGAACTGGGCGCAGATCGTATCCTACCTCTACCCGGATGCCGTCATCACGGATCGCACGGCGGTGGAGGCGGGCCCGACCAGAAACGGGGATGAGGACGGCCCCGGATATGTGTTCATTTCCCGGCCCGGATCAAGATCGACGTTGGAGCTACCCGGTCTGGTCATCTCGGCAAGGAAAGGTGCGGGCCACGAAGCCACTTCCGACATGCCATATCTCGGGACCTGGATGGCCGGTCAGGTGCGTCAGTTCCTCGACAACATCAGGCCGTCGAGAAGTCGCAAGGAACCTGCCCGGACCATAGGACCGGCCGGTGTCGAGCGGATGCTCGACCGGATCTGCAGAACCTATGGCGAAAAGCGGCTCGAGGAAATTCGTCGCGAGGCCCACGCCCTTGCCGGGAAGATCGGACGCCAGGACGAGTTCAAGGACCTGGACGCGCTGATCGGCGGACTGCTGTCGACGCGGAGCCACAAAATGGAGACGCAGAGCGGCCGCGCCCGCTCCGAAGGCCGCCCCTTCGATCCTGACACAATGTCTCGCCTGCTGCTGGTCCTGAACCGGATCCAGGGCAATCCTCTCGCGATGGTGCCGGACCCGAACACGACGAGTGATCGCCGCGCCACATCGAGCTTCATCGAGGCCTATTTCTCGAACTTCATCGAAGGCACGGAATTCGCCGTTCGGGAGGCGGAGAATATCGTCTTTACGGGCCGTGTCCCGGAGAAGCGACCGGCAGACGGACACGACGTCCTGGGCACCTACATGAAGCTCATGGAGCCCGGCAGCGCCAGGCTGAACGAACTGAGCCCTGAAGCCGCGATCGAGAAGCTCCGAGGCGACCACGCCGACATCATGCGCTACCGGCCCGGCATCTCTCCGGGCCGGTTCAAGACCATGCACAACCGCGCCGGCGACACGTCCTTCGTCAGTCCTGACCTGGTCCAAGGCACCCTGCTCTCGGGCTTCGACATGATCCGGTCGGTCGATGATCCCTTCGCCAGGGCACTGATGGCGCATTACCTGATCTCGGAGGTCCATCCCTTCAACGACGGAAATGGCCGCATGAGCCGGATCGTCATGTCGCGGGAGCTCATCTCCTGCGGGCTCTGTCACATTCCGGTCCCACGTGTCTTCCGCAACGACTATCTGGACTCGCTGCGCGCCCTGACCCGCCGGAACGATCCGGACATCTTCGTGCGTTCGATGCACAGATGCCAGACGATCGCCGCAAGCTGCTCCACGGATGGCAGGCAGGCAACGGTCGAGAACTGGGCACGGACCTATGCCTTCGTGGAGGAGGGTCGATATGCCCGCTTCGAACCGCTGAATGACGGCCTTGAGGTCGAATGGCAGGACGACATGCCGGCACCTGCGAGTTACTGGCGGGCCATCGAGCAGGACAGGAATGGCGGCCTGAGCTTCGGTCGGTAGAACCTTAATGCAGGATTCTGGACACTGAACATGTCCTAAACATGAATTCTGGACAGAACCCCGACCCCAGAGCCGCTTAAACCGCGAAAGCGGACACCTCCCCCATTGGCAGGGGGAGGAGCTTGCCTAACCCCGCAGGACGTCGACGACCGAGCCGCCCCAGCCGATGTTGCGGATGTCCGCGGCCCAGCGGTTGGAAACCGCCCGGTAGGCGATGGCGGTCGGGTTCTCCGCGCAGCGCTCGAGGTGATCCTCAAGCCACTCCGGATCCCGGGCGCGCTCACGCATCAGCATCAGGCAACGGAACCTGGCCACCCTGTCCAGAGAGCTCACCTTGCCGGCGTGCCTGATGTGGATTTCCTGGACCTCGCGCGACTCGCCGACCGAGAGCAGATACTGGTCGTTCTCCTCGCCCGCCGCGCGGAGACCGAAGGTCAGCACGTCCGGCCTGTTGTCTGCGCTGTGCATCCTGCCGCAGATATCCGCATAGCCCGGACCGGTCCGGATCTGGCGGATCTCCGCGCCGTAGTTTGCGGCCAATGCCCGAAACTCCGACAGCTCGAACGCGGGCAGTTCGCCGGGAATGGCCCTCATTCCGGCCAGATGGATCCGGTTGCTTTCGTCCCGGCTCTGCAGGCGGAACTGACGATCCTGCACGAGCTTCGCAAGGGGCTCTGCGGCCCCGGAACGCACCGCAGCAAGCAGGTGGTCGGTCAGGCCCATGGCCCTGTCGGAAATGCCCATTTCCTCCTGGAGAAAGTCGAGCTCGACGAAGAGACGGGCGAGGTCACGTTTCGGGACCATGAACCCCCTGGTCATCAGCAAGGCAGGCGGGATCCCGGCATAGAGTGCCGCACCGACCAGATCATGCACTTCCGGCGTGTCGCGGAGCAGGTCGCTCTCAAGCCCCTCCAGCAGGACCGGTGCGATGCGCAGGCCGCCGGTGAAGGCCGGCTGCCTGCGGATGCGATCCAGAACGCCGGAACGGATCCCCAGCACGTTGTTCAGGACCCGCTGCAGGCGCTCGCGGGCATCGATCGTCCTCGTGAGCGTGTCTCGCGACCGTTCGTCGAAGAGGGCCAGGAACGGGTAGGATTCCTCTGCCTGGCGACGGAGCACTTCGCGATCGAGGCATTCATCGGAGCGGAGCTCCTCCAGGATGCGCGCGACATTGGCGGCTGTCGCGCGCGGCGCCATATCGGACAGGCCGGCCCGCCAGTTCCCGACGCCGCGGTGATGCAGGCAACTGACCGTCTCGTAGGTCTTGAACCGCTCCTCGAGCGCATTGCGGAGATTCCAGAAGGTCTCGCTGTCCCTCAGCGCCGCCTTGGGGCCGACATAGGACATCTCTTCCGTCATGTGGAAGAGGTCCGCCACATAGGACACCGCCTCACGATCCCCTTCCGGAACCCGGAAGTGGATGATGCGGCCCTCGGGCTCGCGCTGAATCCAGAGCCCGCCGTCGCGGCCCCAGGTGGCCTGGTTGTCCTCGAGGCGCAGCGTAAGGTCCACGGCAGCCATGTGCCATCCGTGAATGGCGGCCCATTCACGATCCATCAGCATGATCGGATAGCGGATCATGGGGTCGTTTGCGGATTTGATCAAGGAAAGGTATTCCGGCCCGTTGGCCGGGAGGGTCACGTCGCTCATGGCGAGAACTCCGAAGAGGGTGGGGATCAGCCTCCCTTTCGGGGATGCCTATGCGAAATATAGCAGATCGAGTGCCGATTGGAAGAGGCTCATCTGGGCCGGCGCCGCATTTAACAGGGCGATGGCCCCGGCCCAACGTCCGGCTCCACCAGCTCCGCGACGATCCGCTCGCAGTTCCAGGCACATCCGGACATCAGATCCCAGTCCCGGTCCAGCCATTCCATGAAGGGACGGTCGCCGCGCTCCTGTCCGACCGGCATCCGGATCTCGACGCCGTCATATCCGGCCCGCGCCACCGCGGCCCAGTCCATCAGGAACGCGCGACCACGCCCCTTTCCATGCAGATCCCTGTCCTGGTCGGGATCGTAGCGGGTCGTATCCCCCTTCTGCCAGAAGAAGCCCTTGGCCGCGTGCGGCATGGGTCGTCCGAATTCGCGCGAGGCGCCGAGAACCGCCTCGAAGTCGTCGATCACCAGAAGACGCATGTCCTCCGGCAAGGCCAGCCTGTAGTCGAACTCTCCAACATCGCGGCCCATGAGCGCGATCGTCGGGGCACGCTCGACAAGCTCGCGCCAGGCCGCCCCATCCGACCACCACAGCCCCGCGGGCTTGCGGGACCAGGCCAGGTGCTGCGAGACATTGCGAAGAGTGGGCGGGAGCGGCCGCGCGGCATTGTGGGTCCGGTCCATGCTGATCACGGCTCCAGGCCTCCCGACGGATACGCCTCGTATTCGATATCCTCGATGCCGACCTCGCGCTCGTAGGTCCAATCCTTCTCTTGCGCATCCGCGTCGAGATAGGGCGGCTGGCCAGGCATGAAGCGCACGAAGCCGGTCGAGCCGGCCCCCTCCGCCCAGTCCACCCCGATCTCGGCGGTCACGATGCCCTCGGTCAGCCGGATGCCGGCCTCACGGATCTCGGCGGGCAGTTCGTTCATGGGCTGGAGCTGCGTGCCGTCACTGTCGCCATCGAAACTGAATTCGACATAGGTCCGGCCTGAACGGGCCAGCCACTCCTGGATCTGCCGGTGATCCGCCTCGGGTGTGTTCGCCATCAGAAGCCCTCCATTGCATCCCCGAAGCATCAGGATTTACGTCGAAAGAATCAATCATTTTTCGCGTATGTATCGGGAGTGCATTCCGGGACCCCCATCGCGATCAGCTCCGCGCCTCGGATCTCGTCGAAGCCTTCGACGCGATATCGGCCCTCCGCCATGAACCAGCTGCGCAGCGGCTCCGGGTAGGAGCGTGCCATGATCCCGGAGACGGTGTTGAAGGCCGGCCCCTTCACGGGCCGTCCATCGACGCTCGGGCCGTGGAAGCGCATCTCGACCTGCGGGGCGACGCAGGTGTCCGGCAGCGCCAGATACATGGTGCAGGCTGAGGCGCAGGTGCCGCGGATCTCGACCTTCCGACCCTCGGCCCGAAGGCTCTCGATCTCCCGGAACCGGAGGCCGATGTTCCCGCCGAAATCCCTGGCGACGATGAGCCGGTCGTCGATCCTCCGGTGATCCGGTGCATGGCTTTCCTGGCCGGCGCAGCCGGCCAGGATGGACAGGACGCAGAACAAGGGCACCGGACACCGCATGGGGTTCAGCCCCGCTGCGTGGAGGGCACGGCCTGGCCGGTGATATCCTCCCAGTATCCGTCCGCCCTGCCCTCGAAGGTCGACCCGGACCGGGCATCGCTCTGGTAGAAGGCGCCGCGCCGGATGCCGGGCGCATAGTCCTGCTCGACCCAGCCGCGCGGGTCCGCATGCGGGGAGCGGTAGCCTTCAGCGCCGAGGGCGGCCGCGCCCTTGTAGTGGGTGTCGCGCAGATGGGGCGGCACCGCGATGGCCGGCTGCGACCGGACATGGGCCAGCGCCGCCTGGATTCCCCGGATGGAAGAGTTCGACTTCGGCGCCCGGGCGACATGGAGCGCGGCATGCGCCAGGATGATCTGGGCCTCCGGATAGCCGATCTTCTCCACGGCATGGAGCGCGGCCACCGCGGTCTGCAGGGCGGTGTTGTCCGCGAGCCCCACATCCTCGGAGGCATGGATCATGATGCGGCGCGCGATGTAGCGAGGATCCTCTCCGGCATGGATGAGGCGTGCCAGCCAGTAGAGCGTCGCATCCGCATCCGAGCCCCGCATCGATTTCACGAAGGCGCTCACCTGGTCGTAATGCGCGTCGCCCGAGCGGTCATGGTTCACGGGCGCGGCCGCGAAGACCTCATCGATCATCGCGTCGGTCACATCGAAATCCGTGTCCGGATGACCCACGACCAGGCTCTCGAGCGCGGTCAGCGCACGGCGCGCGTCGCCGCCCGCCCGTCCCGCGATCACCCGCATCTGGTCCGGACCGATCCGGAAGCGGATGCCCAGCCCGCCCAGCGCCTGTCGGGCCCGGTTCAAGAGCCGGACCATGTCCTCGATGGAAATCGGCTGCAGCTGCAGGATCGTGGAGCGCGAGACCAGCGCGGGCGGCAGGGTGTGGTAGGGGTTGCCGGTCGTGGCGCCTACGAAATCCGCGGTGCCCTCCTCGCAGATCGACAGCAGATCGTCGGCCTGGGTGGAGGAGAAGCGGTGAACCTCGTCGACGAAGATGAGCAGGGGCTTCATGCGGGCCTCGTCGGCCAGCTTGCGGAGATCAGCGACCCCGGCGCGCGTTGCGTTGAGCGCGCGGAACTCCTTGCCCAGCCCGTCCCCGATCGCGCGTGCGATCGAGGTCTTCCCGATCCCGGGCGGCCCGTAGAGGATCAGGCTGCCGAGCCGCCCGGCCGCGATGCGGCGCCGCAGGAGCGTGCCCTGCCCGGTGATGTGCTCCTGGCCGATCACCTCGTCCAGGGAGGCCGGCCGCATGGCGGCGGCCAGCGGCTTCGGGGCATCGGGCGCGACCGTGTCGAAGAGATCCATCAGCCGACCTGGCCGGTATCGACGGACCCGATCAGCCGGATGCCGGCCTCCCGCATCGCGTCCAGCTGCTCCTGGACGCTTCCATGCGCGATGCCGCGGCAGCCCTCGAGATCCACATTCACCGCGAAGCCCAGCCCCACCGCGTCGATCGCCGAGAAGGCCACGCAGTAGTCCAGCGCCAGGCCGGAAAAGGTCAGATCCCGGATGCCGCGCTCGCGCAGCCAGCCGGCCAGTCCGGTCGTGGTGACCCGGTCATTCTCGACGAAGGCCGAATAGCTGTCGATCGCCGGGTTCATCCCCTTGCGGATGATCAGGGAGGCCTTGTCGGCGACATGGGCCGGCAGGGCCAGCCCGGCACCCGGCGTCCCCTGGACGCAGTGGTCCGGCCAGAGCACCTGGGTGCCATAGGCCATCTCGGTCGTGGAGAACGGCGCGGCCCCATAGCTCGAGGCGAAGGATCCGTGCCCGGCCGGGTGCCAGTCCTGGGTCAGGACGATCGTGTCGAATTCGGCGGCCAGCGCCTCGACGCGCGGCAGGATCTCGTCGCCCGAGGGCACCGCGAGTGCGCCTCCGGGCAGGAAGTCCGGCTGGATGTCGATCAGGATCAGCGCCTTGTTGCGGTTTTCCATCACGCAGCGCCCTCCCTCTTGCCCAGGGTTCCGGCATCGATCTTCTTCTGTGCCGCGTTCATCCTCGCGCAGTAGTCCCGGGCTGCCTGGTAGACCTGGGCGCTGTCGGCGACATCGCCGCGAACCCGATAGACGACCTTTCCCTTCTTCAGCCCCTTGCCCGCGCCGTCGCGGCCGCGGCGGGTCCACCTGAAACAACCGAGCGTGAAAGTCGCCTGCCCGGCATAGTTGCCGAAGGTCTTCCCTTCCTCGGGCGCGCAGCTGCCGTGAAAGTCCCATTCGCCCTCGTAGGCATCGTCCGGATTCTTCATGGGTGTGCCTCTCTCAATAGATGTTGGTGGCAATGTATGCCAGTTCGTCGATGATCTCCCGCAGCCGGGCCGGATCATCCTCCCGCTGCGCGCAGGCCTTGAGCTCCTCGACCTCGCGGTCGCGCCGCGTGGCGGCGGTGCCGTGGACCGCGCAGTCGGGATCCTCGGCGATGAAGGGGCCGCCGACCAGGTGACATTGGCAGCTCATCGTTCAGTCCCCCATGCTCTTTGCATTCTCGCCCTCTGCGCGCGGCCGCCACTTGCCGTCGTCGCGCAGGATGAGGGTGTTTCCATCCGGACCGATCAGCTTCGTGCCAACCGGATACTGGCCGTCCCGAGGCAGGAACCATCCGTCCTCCTCGTCGAAGATCCGCTCGACCGCGGTCCGCAGATGCGGCGGATACTCCCACTCGTAGAAGTTCCAGAGCTTGGCCGGGACCAGCGACTTCCAGGCCGGATCGCGCTGCTCGATCAGGGTGCGCACCTGGCTTGCGGACAGATCCGGCGTGGCCTCGCGATCCAGGATGTGGATGCGGCGGCCGGTCCTCGGGTTCTCCCAGACATCGAAGGCGCCGCGCCGAAAGCTGGGCGCGCCCTTCAACGAGGCGAAGTGGTGCTCATACCAGCGCGCCTCGACCTTCGAGCCGGCATAGAGGTCGGTCGGTGCGGGCAGCTGGTTGCGCTCGATGCGGTCGAGCACGTAGTCGGCCCAGTCCGTCAGCCGGTCCGACGCGCCGATGTCCTGCAGCTCGATGATGCGGAACGCCCCGCCCCAGAGCCCCTGGAGCGCGCGGCGCTTCTGGTCCGGGGTGAACGGATTGCCGAACATCCCGGATTTCTCCGAGCTTCCGAAGCCCATGATGTTGCGGCCGTTATCCGCCAGCATCTGCGCGTGCAGCGCGACATGGCCCAGGTGGATGCCCTGCCCGCGCGTGACCATCAGGCCCACATTGTCGTTGCCGATACGGGGATCCGCGGCGAGTTCCTTGCGTGCCATGATCAGACCTCCGGTCCGGGTGCGGCCGTCTGGCAGGAGCGCACCCATTTGTCGAGTTTGGGACGGGCCATGTCGATCAGCTCGTCATCGGTGATGCCGGGGCGCTCGCCCGCGATCAGCGCCAGGCAGGTGCAGAGCACGTTCGCGCCGATCTCGCGGCGCCACAGCCGCTCGCGGTAATGCTGGTCCTCCGGCCCGTCGTGGAGATCGGCAACCAGGGACATGACGTCCAGCAGGCGTGACTGGCGGTGCATCAGCGTGGTGTTTTCACGAACCCCCCAGGCAAGCGCGATGAAGGTGAAGGGCTTGTCGTGGTTCGCCTTGTGGGTGGTCCGCGCGGCGACCAGCGCCGCATCGCAGATGTCGGGATCATGGGCGCGCAGGTAGTCGACCAGGCAGAGGATCAGGTCCATCGCCTCACCGGCCACGCCATCCGCGCCCACCGTCTTGCCCGGCGCCTTGCCGCTGGCGATCTGGATCTCGGTGGCCAGCTCGCCCAGCTCCGTGACGGCATGGAGCATGATGTCGTCGCGGCTGCGGTCGTTGTCGACCAGGGCGCAGGCGGCCAGAATCTCGGAAATCAGGGTGGGTTTCGGATCGGACATCCGGGGTCTCCTTCTCTTCCATCCCCGCGGGACGAAGTCTGGCTGTGAGCGGCGCGACCCGATACGGGCCCGCCTTGGATGAAAATATGCGAATAACGGACAGTGCGCAAGAAGAATTGCCTTCACACGGTTACCGGAATGTTCGCCACCCCCTCGGTGCCGAAGATGTCCCGGTAGAGCGCGATCGCATTCGGCTCCCCGGTGGCCTTCTCGTAACTGTCCGAGAGCTTCACCGCCGAAACCGCGCCATCCCGCGTCATGATCTCAGTGACCTTGCATACGACCGAGATCGGGTCGAGCGCCGTGCCGCCGCGCGGGTCGCAGCCGCGGAAGTCGTTGGTGGCCAGCGTGCCCCACCCGTAGGCATCCATGCAGCGGTCTCCGAACCGGGCGTGCAGGTCGATCATGCCGTCCACGTCGAGACCGTCAGAGAACAGCATCAGCTTGCCCTTGGGATCCTCGCCGATGCCCTGCCAGAAACGGATGATCTCCTCCGCACCGATGGCGGGATCCTTGCTGTCCAGGCGGAAGCCGCGCCAGTCCGCGATCGCCGGGAAATGTTCAGGGGCGTTCTTCAGGAACTGCGTCGTGCCGAATGTGTCGGGCAGCGCCACCAGCAGATTGCCCCGGAAGGTCTGCTGCCACCGCTCCAGCACATCATACTGGCTGCGGAAGATGTTCTCCGCCAGCGTGCCCTCACCGTTCATGGCACGGATGCGGGCGAGGCCGGATGCCACCATCGGCAGTTCGTGCGCGTTGGTCCCGACGGCCTCGATGCCCAGGCGCATGGCCTGCAGGGCGTTCGAGGTTCCGGCGAAGTTGCCCCCCAGTTCCTCACCCATGGCCTCGATGACGAACTCCTGCCACAGGAAGCCGTGGCGGCGACGGGTCCCGAATTCGGAGATCCGCGGCACGCCGGCATCGCGGAGCGCCTTCAGCTTTCCGACCAGCTTGGAGGTGGCGTTGGCATAGAGCACGCGGAGCTGGTATTTGCTCATGTCGCGCATCCCGGCGCGGGCGCGCGCCTCGTTCACGATGGCCAGCCCGTAGATCTCCCAGAACTTCACCTCGCCCCAGCGCCCCGAGAAGGAGAGCCGGAACTCGCCGGTCTCGTCGCGGGTCAGGCTGTAATCCGGCAGGCGGAAGTCGCGCAGCTCCGCGATGAACTCGGGCGAGAAGATCCCGACCTGCCCATAGAAGCTCGCGCCGGCCAGCCAGATCAGTTCGGTGTTGGTGAAACGCAGCGAGCGCACGTGATCGAGCTGGGCGCGCAGATCCTCCTCTCGGATGATGTCCGCCAGGCGGACGCCCTTCGAGCGGATCTTCAAGGTGAAGGTCACATGCACGTCGGGGTGCCATTTCTGGACATAGGCCGCCATCAGCAGCTTGTAGAAGTCCGTGTCCAGGAGGGACCGCACATAGGGGTCGATGGCGTAATTGTGGTCGTGGACTCGGCTGGCGAGATCGATACCGGGCATCGGATAGTTCCTGTCGTTTTTGAGTTTCTCCCGTCCCTGAATGGGGCGGGAGATGTGAGGCCGGTTACGAACAGGCCCAGCTGTGCGCGAATTCACCGGTGGCCGGAGAGAACCAGACATGTCCGAGACCGGTGCATGGATGTGTTTCACATTCCCCGACGAGATCGACGTTTCCAGCCTGCGGTCCTTCCTCGGCGTTGATCTGGAAGACGAGCACCATCGGATTTCCGTCGCGATCGGACGGGGTCTCGTTCCCCTGTGCCCAGGTGGGCCAGCCGCCGAGCTTGTCCGAGATGAAGTTGTGCCCCGGCGCCGGGATGGATTGTCGGATCACGTCCGCCTCGGGGATTTCCCCATTGGAAGTCATGGCCGTGCCGACCGTGAAGGAGATCAGATCCTCTGCCTCGAGATCCTCGAACTTGTCCTCATCCAGACCGGTCACGGATGCCAGATCCTCGCCAAACGGGTGATCGGCAACCTCGATCCAGCGGCTGACGACGCGGGCCGGCAGCATGTCCACGCCCAGGGGGTAAACGATGCCGCCGCGCGCCGTGGGATCCTGAAGCTGGATGACCGCATTCTTGCCGTCTTCATCCCAGTCACCGTCGTGGAAGAAGCTCAGCAGACCTTTCCGCGGCAGGCCGGGGATTTCCGGAATCGTCGACAGATCGATCTGCAGGACGAAGGGCAACTTCTCGCCATCGAACTGCGGCCAGGTCCGATTCAGCTCCATCCAGGGGGCGCCGAAGTAACGGGTCTCGGTCCCCAATTCCTCGATGTTCCGGATCTCCGGGACATAGGCCTTGCGGGCGTGCTCGCAGATGGTATCGATGATCTTGTTCATTCTGGTTATCCTCGGGTGCCCGGATTTTCCGCCGGGCGGGATTCTTGGTTCAGAGCGAGTAGCGGCCCGCGATCGGGTAGCGCCATCCGGCCCCGAAATCCGTCACGTTCAGCTTGACGCCCGGAGGGGCCTGGACGCGCTTGTATTGCGCGCCGCGCACCAGCCCTGCGATGCGGTCGACATATCCGGGCGCGTCATGGCCGCCGCTCTTGCGCTTCACGCAGTCCGGGCCGAAGAGGCGATCGACGTGGCGCGCGGCCGATGCCGGGTCCATACGGTCCTCGATCAGTGCCTTGAGCACCGCGTCGAGCAGCTCGTAGGTGCCGAGCGCCGCCTCGTCGGTCTGCCCCTCCGACAGCTCTGCGGTGGGCGGGCGGCTGATGATGGCCGCCGGGATCGGGTCCGCAGGGCCCATCAGCACCAGCGGCAGCATATCCTGACGGGTCCGGTTGCGCCAACGGGCCATCTCGAAGGCGTCACTCTTGTAGACCGACTTGAGCGGGTTGAAGCCGCCGACCATGTCGCCGTAAAGCGTGCAGTAGCCGACCGCCACCTCGGACTTGTTGCCGGTCGAGAGGACGATGCCGCCCAGGGCGTTCGAGAGCCCCATGAGGTGCAGGCCGCGCAGCCGGGCCTGGAAGTTCTCGCGTGTCACATTCATGGCCGGGGCCAGCCCCATCGCGGCACCAAGCCTCGACGCTGCCGCATCGATCTCGACATCGACCGGGATGTAGGCGCCGGCGATCGAGATGAGCTCCTTGTGGACGCCGAGGCGGGTCATCAGCTCGTCGGCCAGATCCAGGCTTTCGCGCCCGGTGTGCTCGCTCGGCATCATGACGCCCACGACCTTGTCGCGCCCGAGCGCGTCAACGGCCATGGCCAGCACAAGCGCGCTGTCGAGACCTCCGGAGACGCCCACGAAGACCCGTTCGGCGCCGGTCTTGCGGATGTAGTCGCGCAGCCCGAGGACGCATGCCAGGTAATCCGTGACGATCGGATCCTGCGGATAGGCCTGGTGGTCATCGAAGAATCCGACATTGTCCGCCTCGATGTGGACCAGCCCGTCCTCCCCTCGGACCAGGACGACGCTCATGCGGTCCGCAGCGAAGGCGTTGGCCTCCATGATGCCGGCCCTGCCCGATCCCGGCTCGACCCGGTTCATGGTGAAGCTGCCGCCGTCGAAGACCAGCTCGTCCTGGCCGCCGACCTGGTTGACGTAGATCAGCGGCAGACCGGTCTGAACGACCCGGGCCCGGGCGATGCGCTGTCGCAGCTTCCACTTGTCGCGCTGGTAGGGGGAGCCGTTCAGCACCACCAGGATATCGGCCATCTCGGCGGCCAGCGATGCGCTGACCTTGCCGTGCCACATGTCCTCGCAGATCTGGACGCCCAGGTTGAACCCGCGGAAGGCCAGCGGCTCATGGCGCTCGACGGCGGACATCGCGAAGGTGCGGCGCTCGTCGAAGACGTCCGTGTTCGGCAGCTCGGTCTTGTCGACGATGCGCACCGCGCCGGTGGGCTCGATCAGGTAGGCGGAGTTGTAGGGCAGGCCCGCACCGGTGCGGGGCGCGCCCAGCAGGATGGCCGGGCCATTGATGCGCATGACCTCGGTGCGGATCATCGCGATCGCCTCGTCGACCTCCCGCAGGAAGCCGGGGCGCAGGACCAGGTCGTTGACCGGATAGCCGGTCAGGAAGCACTCGCTGAAGACGATCAGGTCGGCCGCATCGGCAATGTCGTGGAGGCGGTCCAGAACCATTCCGGCATTTCCGGAAATGTCCCCGGTCATCGGGTTCCCCTGGACGAGGGTCAGGCGCAGACGGTCCGTGTTCATCTCAATCTCCCATTCCACCCGCTTCGGGCGAAGGATGCCTTCCGGTCGCGACCCTTGCAGGCCCGACATAGTTGCAATTTAGAACTTAGTCGGGCCGGCGTCAAGTGCCGCGGGAATGCGAAAGCATGGTTTATCTTCGGCCCTGGCCGCGGAGCCGCAAGTAGCCGGCAGCCATGGCCGGCGCGGTCACATGGGACGCAAACTGGAAGGGGCCGTTCATAAGGCACGCGACATTGGCCACCCGGAACACGTCCGGGTCGGACCCACGCCGACAGTCGCCGATCATCGCGAGCCATCCGGAGAGCCGGTCGGATCTCCGGGTGAGGATTGCTCCCAGACCAAGCCAGAGCACGAGGAGGCCGAAGACCGCCATCAGCTCACCGCCCTTCCGAGGCCAGGAGCCCCGCGGATGCCTCGATCTCGAGCAGCGCCGCGAGGCGCGCTGCTGCGATGTCGCGAAGCGCCATGGCCGCACCCGGCACGGCCCCGGTCCGGGCGACACGATCCGCCTCGGCCATGAACAGGGCTCCAGCGCGGACCAAGTCCATTCTGCGGCCCTTGGGCTTCCACCAGGTCGGGTGCCAGGGCCAGTCCAGCGGCGCGGGGCCGGTGCCGGTAAGACCGAACTCGGTATCGTGGAAGAGATAGCAGAGCCCGGCGCGCTCGAGTTCACCCATCACGTAGATGTCGTCGTTCTCGCTGGACCAGCGTTCATCTTCGACCTGACGTCGACGCTCGTTCGCAATCAACGCCTTCGCATTCTGATTTTCGCTCACGCTCTCATAATCCTTCTCGTTGATCCCGAAATGCAAGGGAAGGGATACCCCCCTCCCCCGTCGCCTGCGGGCCGTCAGTCTTGCTGCAATGGGAGCTCCGGCCGGATGCCGAGCTGGAGCACCTTCATCTCCCAGTCCGCCATGATGTCGGCCTTGGCCTCATCCAAGCTCCTCCGGACGGAACGCCCGATCCGGACCGTGTGGCGCTCCGCGATCTCGAAGGTCGGGATGAAGATGGGGGCCTCGGAGGCCTGCTCCTGTTCGCTGTCTTCATCAGCCTCGACATGCGCCGGAGGCGGCACCTCGATGAGCCAGCGCCAGGGTCCGCCGGTGGCGATCAGGACCACATCGCTGCGATGCATGCCGTTCCAGGCATTCCGGCTCGACTGATCGGGATCCGCGAAACGCAGCGGCTCCAGGGTGATGTGGCCACTGAGGCAGAGGGTGTCTGGCATGATCGGGGCTCCCGTAATCGCTGGGAACAGAATAGCGCGGATCGATGCGCATGTATATCTTTTTTCGCATTATTGACGAGTGAAATAGTCGTCCCGGTTCACAGGTCGACGTATTCGATACCGATCATCTGGCCGAAGGTGCGGATCTCGTCCTCCACGGCGGGGGCATGCACCGGCCTGGGTGAGGCGGCCATACCCAAGGCGGCTTGCAGGCGATCTCCGAACAGCACCATCGCGAAATCGGGACCACACTGGTAGGAGGTGTAGTAGATCCCTTCCGCCCAGGGCACATTGGCATGGATGGCCTCCGCCCAGGCCCGGGTCGCCGGGTAGTGCAGCGTGCCGCCGGTCAGAAGCGCGTTGCCGGTCAGGCCGACCGCGCGCTGGCCGACCGCGGTCAGATCGACCAGCCGCATATCCCGGAGGTTTCGGATCGTGGAATGAAGGTAGCTTTGATATGCGGATGGCGGCACGATGGTGAGCGCGCCGGGATCAAGCATCGCATCCGGAGCGCGCAGGATGATCTCGCTGCACGCGCAACGGAAGGACTGGGCAGCATAGATGGTCGGGATGATCTGCCCCCCCGCATCGCGGATCGGCGAGAAGCGCGCGTTTCCGTGATGCGTCCCGTTGAACTGGCAGGGGCCGTAGTTCTGGTGATGGATGCGATGAAGTTCCAGGCCGGCCAGAACGGTCATCTCCATAGGCGCCCGAAAGTGGTCCGGGTCGGGATCCGGCAGATCGATCGCAATGGTCGAGGGCATCAGCCATGCACCTCGGGCAAGGTCGCGCGCCGGAAGGCATCGAGGATTTCCTCGTCCGCATGGCCGAAAAGCTCCGCGGGCGCCCGCCCGAAATCGGCATGCTTGCGGGTCAACCAGTAGCTGAGGCGGATGTTGCTCCAGCCCTCCGGGCGGTGGCGGTTGATCTCGGCGATCACCGGATGGATGCGGCCGTTCTCGACGTCGAACTGGAAAAGCGGGTAGAAGGGCCGGCTGTCGCGATCGATGCGGATGAGACCGCCCCGGTCCTCGATGCGCTTGAGCGTGGCGGAGGGGTTGGATTTCGAAAGGCGCAAAAGCTCGCAGGCCTGTGACCGGTTGGCCATGTCCAGGCCCGCGAGGAACCGCTCCTGAACCCGAACCCTGTTCAATGCCGTCTTGACCGCGAGGTTCTTACCCGAAGGCAGATCGTCCCGGATCATCCGGCGGTAGTTTTCGGCAAGCAGGGCCACTTCTCTGGAAATGACCGTTTCCGCCAGATCGGCGATGTCGTGGATTGTGGTAGTCATGCCTTCCATCAACCGATCAGAGTTCTGGAGATGCATCTCCAGGTAAGATGTGACTGCATCTCCCTCGGAGGCGTGGAGCTTCACCAAGACGGTTTCGTTAGAACCGGTCACACGCCGCCCGGCAGCTGCTGCCAGGAGACTGGCGGAACTGTATAGGATGACGAGGAGCGTCCCGGTTTCCGTGGCGCGTGCCTCGAATGTTTCGCTCCGGAAGACGTTGCGCAACCCTCGCATATCGTCGTTCACGGAAATCTCCGACACGATGGAGTCGAGGTCTTTTTCGGTTTGCAGCAATAGCCTCATCTTGCGCTACCTCTGATATGAGGAGTGTCATACCTATCAGACATAGCACGAATGCCACGGCATTCAAGCGTGCGCCCCCTTGGCGGGCAAAACGGATCCGTGCCGTGCCGACAACTATGGAAGGGGGCGGCCGCCGCCCCCTTTCACATCACGAGGCGGCCGCGCCGGTCATCGCCCGGTTGGCCAGCTGTGCCCGCATGGACATGGCCTGCTGGCGATAGAGCGGGTTGAGCGGCTTCACCCGGGACGGGCTCGGCGGATCGCCCAGGAACTGAGAGCTGATGTCCCGGTTGCCGCCGCTTGGATGTGGCATCCAGGCCAGATAGCGGGAATGATCGAACCCCGGCATCAGCGACAGGGCATGCATGACCATCTGGTTGGCCGCATCGCCAAGCGGCGCGATCAGGCAGTCGTCGGCAAGCTCCCGCAGCTCCGGAACCAGGACCTCCTCGATCACCCGCCGGAATTCGGGCACCTTCAGCGGCTTCGGGCTGGCGCCGGTGTAGTTCACCATCTTGCCGGCATCTTTGCCACGGCCCTCGACGAAGATGGGCCAGCGCAGGGCGGAGGAGAAGTGGACCAGCCCGTTATGCACGCCCCAGAGCGAGGATGTGCTGGCGATCCCGAGATGGCGGTTCATCCCGACCTCGTCGAGGCACCGCACGAGCGTCGCACGCATGCCGCCCGAGAAGGAGCCGGTCGCCTTGCCGAGCACGTCCGCCTGCGCATGATCCAGCCCCTCCTGGCGCGCCCGCCGGTAGCGGCGCAGCGAGGTGCCCATCTGCTCCCGACCCGGCGTGATGCCGATGATGGCCAGGCGCGCCGTGCGATTGACATGTCCGAACGGGGCCCAGGCCATCTGGAACGGAAGGCGTCCCGCAGCGCCGCTCAGGATCTCCAGGCGATCCGGACGACGGATTTCCCGCTCCAGCAGGGTTTCATCCATCGTGGCAACAATGTCGCCGAAGTCACTCTCATTCATCATGATTTCCTCCAAGTGCAATCTCCGGGACTCCGTATCTCTCCATGTAGAGAAGCAGAAGCGAGGCATGCCGCGGCATCGGCACCGAACCGTTGAGCCAGCGCGTGACCGCGGAGCGGTCATAGCCCATGCGCTCCGCCATCCGACTCTGCCAGCCGGCGCCGTCTCCGAACAATGAAACCCCGATGCGACGGATCGCATCGGGGGAGAGTGGGCGTGTGGGGATGGCCATCAGCCCTCCCCTTCGAGGCGCTCCGCCTCATGGATGAAGCGCAGCACGTTCTCGGAGAACCCGTCGATATGGGTCCAAGCCCCGTATCCGACCCCGTTCTTCGCGCTGGCCACATTGATCATGTAGGCCCGCTTCACCACCGGATCCGGCACCGCCGCGTTGGCCTGCTCGTCGGTAATGACGATGAGCCGGTCATGCGCCATCAGGTTGACCTTCTGGACCGCCTCGCGGAGGTTCGTGCCGCGGTGGGACTGCGACCGGATGATCGCGTCGACCCCGGCCATGCCCCGGCGTGCCGGAACCTCGACCAGGTCCTGCGAGAAGCTGAAGACCCGCAGGTCACCGTGGATGACCGCGCCCAGGGTCGCGGCCGCATCCATCCGGGTGAGATCGGACTTGTGCGACAGCGGATAGGTCATCGACCCGGACACGTCGACCATCACGATGGTGCGCCCCTCGAGGCGCGGCATCTGATGGATCACCTCGCACAGCGCCTCGTCGAGCGGGGCCTCCATGCGCGGGCAGGCCCGGGCCGCCGCGGTGAAGCGGAACGGCAGGACGTTGCCTGCACCCTTGCGGGCGAGGATCGCGTCACGGATCAGCCCCTCGTCGACGCCGGCATCCACCATGTTGCGAAGGTTCCGCAGCAGGGCCAGATAGCCGAGCCGACCCTCGGTGATGAGCCGGGTGAAGGTTTCCGCCTTGTCGGCGCCGCCGGAGAGCGCGACCTCCCAGGTGTCCGGGCTCTCGAGCGTGCCGTCCACCAGCCGCCCCCAAGCCTCCGCCTTGGCGGCATCCGCGGTCTTCGGATGGGTCAGGAACATCACGTCACGCAGGCGGATCGCCCCGTCACGATTGTATTTGCCGAGCTGGTAGGCATCGAATTTCTCGAACGCACGCGCCAGGCCCTTCTTCATCTGCGCCGGGATGACCTTCTTCAGACGGTCCGGCCCCACCCCGTTGAGGGCGGCATGGATCGCCAGCAGCTCGCCCAACTCGTCCGGACGGGAGATGACCTGCTCGATCGTGTCGGCGACAAGGGTCTGGCCGGCGCCGCGGCGCGACAGCACGGACAGGAGCAGAAGCGGCATATGCCGCAGCTTCATGTCGTGGCGCAGCTCGACCGCCAGCGCGGCCAGGTCCTCGATCGGCACCGCCGCGGAGGCCTCGACGACGCGATCCGCGATGGACTTGCCGTCCTCGTAGAATTCCTTTTCCCACAGGAAGGCCGAGCACACCGAACGGCGCAGCTGCTGCATCGGGGTGATGCGCTTGGCCGGGGCTCCCTCGTGGGAGAAGATCTTCGGCATCGATTGTGCGGTATTCAGGCGCATCTTGCGGTCTCCTTGCGTATTCTCTTCCGCGACGACCGGATGCATGGACAGGATGGCGAGGGATCAGGCGACCCCGCCACGGAAGTTGCTCTACCAGCTGAGCTACACCCCCATAAGATGGCGGGGGCGGTCGGATTCGAACCGACGACCTACTGCTTTACATGCGAAGTAAGCGAAATCTACGCCACTCGCCATCCTGTGTTGCACCCCGGGATCAAGCGGAAACGGTTTTGGTTCTCAAACGAAGGAACCGTCTCCTACGCCACGGGATAAGGATGTTCTAACGGGTCTTGTTGCGTAGCGCAACAAAAAAATGCTGCGCTGCGCTTTTTTTCGCATATACCTGCGCTACATGGGCGAAGGCGCGCTGTCGGGCTCGACCGGAACCACCTTCACGGTGATCCAGCTCTCCATGCCCACCCCATCATGGTCCTCGGCGAAGACGAGCCCGATGTCGTTACTGGCCGCCCAGGCCTGGAGGCCCTCGAAGAGATCGATGTCGCCTGCCTTTCCGGCCTGGCACTCGCGCAGCCAACGCTGCTTGTCGTAGTCCTTGATCCGCATGGTCGGCACGAGGCCGGCCTCGATCTTCCCCGTGACCGTCTCACGGATGTTCTCGATGACCACCGCGCGGCCCACGCGGACCCGCTCGATCTCCTCGCGGCGCTTTGCATCCGCGAGATCTTCGGCGCGGACCTTCGCGACGCGTGCGGCCTCGAGGGTGACGGCCAGCTTCTTTCCAAGACTCATCTGCTTCTCCATTTTCACATTCCGGCGGCATTCATGCGTCGGAATGGTGCTCCATTTGCGTGTTCGACGTGACCTCATGCGCCGCCTTGCGGGCGGCAAGGGCCGCCTGGAGATCCCTGCCCCAGGCACTGCGCTTCTCGCGCGCAGCCTTCACGCGCGCCTTTGCCTCGCGCGCCTCCTCGAGCCCCTTCGGGGTTGGCGCGTAGATGCCGAAGGGTCGTCCGCCCATGATGGACATGCGGCTCTGGAGCCGGACCCAGCCCTTCTTGCGGATCTCGCGGAATGCCGGACGCAGCCAGCTTTCGGCCGGCTCCGAGCGCGCACACGCTTCGCCGTCCTCGTCGACCAGGCCGGCCATCAGGATGTCGCGGTATGTCGCGTCCGGCGGGAGCCTGCGGCCGACCAGCGTTTCCGATGGGCCTGGATTGCGCGCAGGCATTTTCCCGCCCTCAGGCCAGCACGGTGGGCGCGGCGGCGCGCGCCAGAACGTCGACCCGCTCGTTGCCCGGATCGCCCGCATGCCCCTTGACCCATTCGAGGCGGATCCGGATGCCGGCGGCGCGGACCGAGGCCTCGAGGCCATCCGCCCGCTGCCAGAGCTCCTTGTTCAGCACCGGATCGCCATTTGCCTTGCGCCAGTTGCGCCTCTTCCAGCCGTCGATCCAGGAGGTGATGCCGTCGATCACGTAGCGGCTGTCGGAGCGGATCAGCGCGGTCTCGCCAGAACGGGCATTGGCCAGAAGCCACTCGAGGGCCCGGCAGAAGGCGGTCAGCTCCATGATGTTGTTCGTCGTCGCGGTATCGCCGCCGAAGGACTCTTCCTCCCCCATGGGGCCGCGCACATGAATGGCCCAGCCGCCCGGTCCCGGATTGCCGAGACAGCTGCCGTCCGTGTGAATGGTGTAGATTTCGGTCATGGGGCGCGCTCCTCGGTGCTGTCGTCTGAGAATAACCGGATCCGTCGTCAACGACAAACCAAATCGTAATATTTTTTCGCATTGTCCCGAAATGATACATCATCTATATTCATCTCAGGGTCGCAACGAGAGGATACGGTCATGGCAAACTGGTATGGGCAATCGCGCAGCAACTATGTGAAGCTCGACCCTGTGAAGAAGGATCTGCTGGCCGACATCTTCCCTGTGAAGATCATCGAGAAGCACGACGAGCCGGGCCTCTATGCCATGTTCTCCGACACCGAGTTCGGAGAGCTTCCCAGCGCCAGGACGGTATACGCGCCGAAAATGGCCGCGCTCGGCATCGACGTGGGCGCTCTTCTCCCCGAAGAATCCGCCGAGGACCTGCTGGACGAGGAAATCGAATACGAACTCGACGACGGTCTCGAGTTGCTTGATGTGGTCCATCTGGCCATGATCGACGAGCCGGACAACGTCCTGGTCTGGATGGAGATCGGATCCGAGAAATCGAAATACCTGAGCGGCATGTCCATCGCCATCGCCCCCGACGGCACGGTGCTGAAGCGCATCAGCCTGAACGATATCTACGAGGAGGGCTGGAGCCGGGCCGAATACTGATCAGGGCAAGGCGGACGCGCCGAGGCGCGGCCCCGCCGATCATTTCGTCGGCAGCGCCATTTCGTTGGCGACGATATCGCGGACCGCTTCCACGACCTGCGCGCAGAGCGCCAGGTCGTCCTTTGCGAGCTGATCGTTATCGAGCATCATCCCGGTCATCGTGTAGTTGTTCTGCAGCCGGTCACGGTAGATGTCCCTGAAGCGCCTCGCCTCCGCGTCGGAGTTGCGAAACTCCGCCTCGAAGTCCTTCTGCGGCAAGCCCCTTTCACGGGTCTGATAGGCCCGCAGGATCGTCGTTCCGATCACCAGCGTGGTCGAGGCGTCCCGATACTGCTCGACAAGCTCGGCAGGCAGGTTCTCTCCTCCATAGGACAGGATGCCGTCGAACATCCCCGCACACCGCACCGAGCTGTAGGCGGAGACGTGGAGGTAATCATCGATCCCCTCCATGGTGTCCTCGATCGACCGCAGTTCCTGGGACCACGCGGGCGTCGAGATCAGAGCCACCGCCAAAAATATTCGTCGCATCGCCCACCCTACATTGATCCGCGGCTTTCACTGTAGGGGCGGGATCGGTTCGCGCAAGCGTTGCATGCGAAGCTTTCGAAGCATGCCGGGGACGGGATTGGGGCCCGGCATGCTGCCGGGCCCGACGGAGATCGTGCGGCGTCGCGCATCAGTTTGCGTCCACCGTCGCCTTGGTCTTGGGATCTTCCGTCTCCGGGTAGATCACTTCGACATGGGTCATATCCTCGACCAAACGCACTAGCGCCGCGGTTTCCATTGGGGAGCCGCGCCATGTTTCCTGGAGATCCGTCACGACACTGATGCGCTCTTCCTCCTCATAGGCCCTGTCCACCATGTCGATGCTCTCCAGCGGATCGAGCCTGACCCTCGGCAGTCGAGGCAGAAGTTCCTGCCGCCTGGTCGTCATCAGGGCCGAGAGCTTGTCGCTGAGCCGCGTCTCGCCGATGAAGCAGAAGGTCAGGGAGAAGCGACCCAGCAGCTCCTTCTGCTCGGCGGCGCTGCTGCGCTTCAGCAGCGCGCTGATACCGGGCATCCTGACGTTCCAGATGCCATAGGGGGAGGCCATCACGGTCGCCTTCTCGGTTCCGATCATGTTCCGGCTTTCCCGCACCTTCACGAGATCGAGCGCGGTAGTCACCGGAATGTTGTCGGTGTCACGCCTCGGCGTCCGCATGGAAACCGGCTCGCCGCTCTGCGTCTTGAACCATGCGATCCCGCAGCTGATCATGCGGGCCGTGAGCGCCACGGGCTTTGCCGAGCTGGCCTTGATGCCGTTGATCTTGATGCCCACGGCGAATGCCCGCTCGTCCCAGCGCCCCTTCTGCGCCGGGGGCACATGTTCCGGCATCAGCGAGACAAAGGCCTCATCACCCTTCAGAAAGGCCGAGAAGGTCTCGGGATGCGTTGCGTTGCTGATCGTGATCTCGCAGACGGACTCCCAGCTGAGCTGGTCCTGGCGATGCATGGCGATATCGTGGACCAGCCTGCTGAACTCGCTCTCGAGATTGTCTCCCCGGGTCGTCTGCAGGTGCATGGGCCTGGGCCTGAGGGCCAGATACTCGAAGGCCTTGTTGGCGGCCTGCAGATGTCCCATCAGCCGCTTTCCGACCTCGAGGTCAAGCCAGAGCGCCGCCTCGTAGGCGTCAATTGTTGAATCGATCAGCGCCGCACCCTCACGATCCACCAGATCGTCCGCCTGCTCCTGAGCCTTCACCATCCCCGCTCTCGTTGCGGCCGTCTCGACGACGATCTGGTCATGCTCGATGAGCAGGCTGTTACGGGTCTCCGTCAGGGAGAAGAAGCGATCCATCCGTCGCTTCAGCTCCTCCGTCGCCCCCATCCCCCGATAGGGCTCGATCATCTTGTTGAAGTCTTCCCGCGTCATTCCCACCCGGACATGATCCTGGGGCGGGGTGAGCGCATCACCCCCCAGCAGTTCCTTCAGCTTCTGCGCGTTCTTGGCAAGATCCTGGGCTCCCTTGGCATAGCCGTCCAGCCGCGTCTTCAGCCCCCCGGCCTTCTTGATCTCCGCCTCGTAGGTGGCCTTTCGCGTCTCGTCCCTGTCTATGTAGGCGAGGATCTCGCTGCCGGCCGCGATCGCACCCGCCGCGGCCGAACCGGCAGAGATGACCGTCACGGCGACCGTTGCCACGACGATCACGACGTTCAGAAAGTCGGCGCATGGGTTTTTGCGGGCAACCTCCTCGAGGAAGGCCTTATTCGCCTCGTTCACCTCCTGCCAGACGACATGAAAGCTGGACGAGAGTTGGTCGACAGTATCAACGACAACCTGTCGTCTTGCAGCAAGTTCGGCCAGTCGTGTATTGCCCTCGGAACGCATCACCGCCGCCTGGCCGGTGACTTCCTTGATCGCCAGGCTCACCGCCGCCTCAGTTCGAGTGTCCTCTTTCAGCGGCTCGATATAGGCGAGGCCACGCCACCGGCTTTCGAGCGATATCCTTAGACTTTCCATGAGAACCGGCAGCGGGGTTAGCGGAACTTCTTGACCACGGGTGCCCTCGGGCGGTGAGCCGGTAGAGATGCGATGCATGAGCGCGGATGCCCGGTTGCCGATCTCAACGACCGCGGGATTCTTGCTGCCGAGGCAGGCCACGAAGACGAACCCGGCGATATTCGAGGCGCTGAGCATCTCGTCCTGGGTGTCCATGTCCGAGGCCGTGGCCGTGGCACGGATATGGAGCATCTCCGCTTCGAGCATCAGGAGGCGCAGGCCGCGCAGGGGCACTTCCGCGCCGTGTGCGGATAGATCGCCGGTCTCCAGGACCCCGTCCTGTCCGGCCTTGCCGGCTACGGGCGGCGCCGTGATCGCCTTGGATGGCGCCCCGGCCGTGCCATTCGGCTTTCTTCTTCCGGTTTTGCGGCAACTCTGATAGCATCTCAAGACTTCAGGCGTGCCCGGCAAATCCTGTGCTGCATCTGATGTCACAGCAGATGCAGCAAGTGTGGCAGGTGATGTTGCAGAGGGCCTATCGCATATAGTGTAGCATTCCCATTCCACTCCCCCTTTCCCCGCCGCCCCTGGTTTTCCGGCATTTCCATGGCTGACCGCCGGAACGACAGGGCCGCCCATGACGGAACTCTTTATGGTTTCACCCCCCTGATTCACGAACAGCTTGATGACACCGCCATTACCGGAATCCCGTGACGCACCCGCTGCGCCAATAGGGCCTGCAGGCCCTCCATCGCCCCCCGTCTTATTATCAACATTGTCTGGATTTGGAGGAGTGCCGGACGCCGCATTGCCGCCGGGCTGACCCCTGCCGCCCTTGCCGCCATTCGAGGAAAGGCTGAGGGCGCCTTCAACACGCATCGCCACCAGGGTGATCGTGCCGCCGGGCTTGCCGACATCACGACCGTTCTCGCCGTTTGGCGCAGGGGACTTTGCATTGACGGGCGTGGGTTTCGGCGTCGAGGGAGCGTCCAGCCCGTTCGTGCCGCTGACATTGAGGATGGCGGCATCACCTCCAAGGACATGACGCGCGACGAGCATGACATCGCCCATGGGCACGGTGATGGGGGCGTTGAAATGGAAGCGGTCCGCCATGATCCGGAGTTTCTTCCTGGACCCGATATAGGGTGAGATGTCCGATGCGGACAATTCTATGCCGGAAACCTCAAGTAAATCAGGATTATCGTAGATGACGATTTTATCGGTGATTTTGATCATTCAAATTCCCCCCGAATCGATTTGACGATGGGCTATACATATCACAGTGAATCCAGACTAACGAAGATATGCAGCGCCGGGTGCAGTAAATGTCTTGCCCAGGATCTCAATCAGCTGCTCTGAATGCAATATCACCACTCTGAGATATTAAGATCATTCATAATAAAAAGCCGCAATAGTCAATATCGAGAGTCATGTATGCCGTAATTCATCACGCAGAAACCAGGTTCGAACGGAAAAAGTCCGCCCTGTCTTCGCGGTCTCGCAGACAGGCATCGGTCCTCGTTGCGATGAACGCTCAGCCAGGCGACGGTGCGTCCGTGCCACAAGCTCCGAGAAGCTCTTCCAGCCCCGCATCGATATCGCCGTCGATCAGGACCGGAACGACATCCATCCCCATGAACTCCGCCGCGGCCAGGCGGTGATTGCCGTCGAGAAACCTCCAGCCCGCCGGCGGAATGCCCATTCCGGGCAGACCGGCGCTGAAGACGATCGGATCTGCCCAGCCCTCGCGACAGAGCCATGCGATCCGCGCGGCATGGCGCATGGGATCTGCGATGCGGCACGCAATCGGCTCCGGGCCGAGCACATCTCCGGATGCAAGACAGATCCGCACCATCTCCTCGGTCAGACCCACGCCCCACGGGTCGTCATGCAACGCACTGCCGAAGCCCACCAGCGCCTTCACGGGGACGATGGCGACGACCAGATCTTCCTCTGCGGCGGCCCGGCCGTCCGTCATGCCGCTCGCCTCCTACGGCACTGGCTCCATCGCAGGTTCCGCGCGCCGGATCATGTCCTCGACGAGGGCATTGGCGATCGCCACCGGGTCGTTCGCGTAGAGCCCCGCTCCCACGATCGGGTTCAGTTCGATCAGGACAGACGCGCCGTCCGGCCCGATGGCCGCATCGAGCACGAAGTTCCGCAGCTCCGGCTCCTCGGCGACGATCATGGCAGCCGCCTCCCTGGCGAAGGCGACGAGGCGCTCGGCCACCCCCTCGTCCCGGACCCGCTCTCCTTCGTTCCGACCAAGCTCGAAGACCGGCGGCAGGATGCCCTGCCCGGCTTCCCGGTCGAGCGGCGTGTGCTCCTCGATGCAGCCCGCGCCGCTGACCACCTCGCCGCCAGCCACGAAGAAGCGGGTCTCGTGCGTCATCGGGATGACCTCCTGGATCAGGACATTGTCCCGGTCACCCGAGATCCGCTCGAGATCGAACTCGTATTTGCCCAGCACCATCGAGTAAAGGCTCCGCGCATCCGCGTCGGCCGGAACCTCGAACAGCCGGTTATGCGTGTGTTTGACCGGTCGGGTCACCTTCACGAGGCAGGATCGCCCCCTGAACTCCGCCATGCCGTCGATGATCGAGAGGCCGGCGCCGCTGCGGGCCATCGCATCGCGGTATCCGGACATGCTTTCCGGATCGGGGCTGATGATGCAGTCGGTCAGCACGGTCCTGCGTCCGGATAGCGTCTCGAATGCGGCCAGCTCCGCATAGCGTTCCGACAGGACCCGGTCACGCGGCTCCGCGCAGCCCTCCAGGCAGCCGCCGCCATGCCGGATGAGGATCTCCGGGCAGGAGGCGCCAGGAAGGCGCACGATGTCGTCCGGGTTCTCTTCCATACTGAAGACGCGGATCGGCTGTGTCAGATGAAGCACCACCTCGTAGCCCGTCTCGATGACGGCCTTCGCCAGGGCCGCGGCCTCCGTCCATTCCTCCTGGTCGGCACGCGGGTGCGGCTCCGGGGTGCGGATACCGAGCCCCTCCACCCAGGCCTTGAGTGCGGGATCGGCGCGCTCGGGAAGCCGGAACAGGTTTCGAAACGGATGGAGGTGAATGGCCATGGGGATCTCCTGTCATGCATGCGAAACATTATCCCACCCGAACGGAAAATGCACAGTCGATATGCGAATAACGGAATCTGTTTTTCGCGAACACGCGCTACGCTTGCCCTGAAGAGGAAGAAGGCAGCAGCGATGACCGACAAACCGCTCGTGCATGAACAGACGATCGCCGAATATCTCGGCCAGGCCTCCGTGGTCGGGATGCCGTCCGATCATGGTGCGGCCTCCTTCGAACATGTGCGGAAGCGGTATGCCGAGTTCTCGGAATGGGAGCGCATCGAAACGCCGGACCGCCCGGATCTCGATCTGCGTCGGAAGGGCAAATATGCCAACGTCGCCCTCGATGCCGACACCGGTGAACTGCTTGGCGGCTACACCACCAGGGGTCCCTACACGGTCCCGGCCCATCGCGGTCGCGGCATATGCTCAGAGATCCACTACCATCTCGACCTGGCAGGCCTCCGGGCCGACGCGGCGGCCTATACGATGTCCGGGATGATGACGCGTGCGGCCACGCATCGCCTTCATGTCGAGCGCGCCCTCCGGAGGGGCCTGAACGTGCCGGACCGGGTCCTGGCGGACTACCGCATCGACGCCGGTGGGGAGGTTCGGCTGCGCGAACCGATGACCGCCGAGAGGCACGGCGCCAACGCCAAGGCCCTGCGCCGCCTGGAGGCGGAGCGGATCATCTCGGAGGAGGCGGTCGGCTACACGGCCGTCTTCCGGTGCCCGGAGGACCTTGGCGATGCGGATTTCGTCAGCTATTCGGCCGGCTATGACGGTTTCGCGCTCGCGATCGGCTTGATGCGGGAGTTCGGCGCGGAGATCCGTGCGACGCTCGTGGAGGGCAGGGCCTACACCCAAGCCATCATCAACGACGATCTGATCGACAGCCACGGCATCCGACCGGTCGATCTGTGCCTCGAGGACCTGTGGCGCCGGGGCGAATTCCGCCGGATAAGCGGGCTTTTCCCGGTGAACCCCCCATCCGCACCGAAAGCCTCGGAGGTCCGGATCTTCGCGAGCGAAGCCGAGCTGCTGGACTGGCTGCGCCCCGGAGACCCGTTCGGTCATGCCCGCGGCTCCGTGGGCTTCAGTGAGCTGCTGGTCGAGGAGGCCATGGCCAGCAGGCCGGGACGTGCGGCATGCCAGGCGCTCGAGGATATCCTCGAGCAGAAATACATCTCGATGACCGCGTGATGCGACGCTATTCCCTGTCGAGGATCCAGCGACGCGTCGAGCCGAGCCCGCCGACCGCGAGGAAGATGAATCCCGTCGCGATCCAGAACGGGATCACCCCGACAGCCCAGAAGCTGATCAGCACCGCCGGCACCGTGTAGCCGGCGACCAGCCCCAGCACCAGGGGCGCTGTGAGACTGCGAAGCCAGGGAATGACGCAGAGCGCGATGAGTGCCGGGTAGACGAAGAGCCCGCGGGTGCTCTCATACCACATGATGAAGGCTGTCTGGATCTGCCTGCCCCAGGCATCCTCGGTGAACTGCGATACCCCCTCGATGTCGAGCGGCATGATCGCGCGATGAAAGACGTGAAGCGAGGGAAGCGGGCCGATCCCGGTCAGGTAGGATGCGCCGGTCGCCGCCGACAGGTGCTCCCGCATCTCAGGCCAGAGCGCCAGCAGGGACAGCCCGCCCAGGCCGATGCCCATCGCCATCATGATGCCTCCGGGCCGATCATAGCCCCGGATGGCCCAACGGGCCTGGATCGAGGCATGGCGCAGGAACAGGTAGAAGACGAACGCCAGCAGCGCATAGAGGATCAGGACCACATAGGCGCCGCCACCGATCCGCATGATCTCGAGGAGGGATAGTAGACTGGAGTGCGGCATGGGCTGAAACAGGATCAAGATCCATTCGAAGATATCGGGCATCATCGCCTCCACGAGCGCACCATGAGCGCGTGTTCAAATATTTTTCGCATTGTCGCATATTCCAAACGCAATGGCGAGATGCTATGCCTCCTGGTGCGAGGCCGATGACCAAATTCGTCGCGACAAGCCCCTTCCAAGCTGCCGCATTGGTGGGGGAGCCGGAGGCGAGCGACGTCTTCAGTCCGGGCGCGCCTGCGCCCGGACGTAATCCTTGACCGTCTCCAGGCTGGCCCCGCCGCAACTGGTGACGAAGTAGCTGGGCGACCAGAGCGCCGGGCCGATCCGGCGCAGCGTCGGGAAGTCCCGCCGAAGGGTGCGGGAGATGTTCGTCTTGACCGCATTGGCCAGATCCGACACCGGCACGGAGGGCGGCAGCCGCAGCAGCAGGTGGATGTGGTCCGCCTCCGCCCCGAACTCGACCAGCGCGCCGCCGCGCGCCGCGCAGCGGGCCCGCGCCAAGGCCTCGGCCACCTCCAGCATCGGCCCGGTCAGAACCGGCCGGCGGCGCGTCGTCACCAGAACCATGTGGTAGCTGAGGCTGAACACGCAGTTTGCAGTATGGGAATATTCTTGCAATCTCATGCCAGAACCAATACCATTTTCGCATAATGCCCACAACCCGCACCATCAGCTTCCGCCTCTACCCCTCCAGGGCGCAGATCGCGCTCCTGGAGGCGAAGCATCGCATGCTGCGCGATCTGTGGAACGCCGCGCTCGAGGAGCGCATCGGCGCCTGGGCGCGGGGCGTGCGCATCGGCCGGTCCGATCAGGAGAAGAGCCTGCCGGCGATCCGCGCGGATGTGGGCGGATGGCGCGGCCTCGTCCACACCCATGAGGCGCAGCTGGTGCTCAAGCGGCTGGACCTGGCCTTCCAGGCCTTCTTCCGCCGCCTGGCCGCCGGCCAGCGCCCGGGCTTCCCGCGCTTCAGGAGCGCGGACCGCTTCCGCGGCTGGGGCTACAAGGAGCACGGCAACGGGTTCAGGGTCGAGATGCGCGAGGGCTGGCGCCATGGCCGGGTGCGGCTCTTCGGGGTGGGCGAGATGCGCATGCGCGGCCTGGCCCGCACGCCGGGCCGGATCCTCAAGGCGGATGTCGTCCGGGACGTGCGCGGCTGGCAGCTGAGCGTCGTGGTCGAGACGGATTGCGCGGTGCGCGCGCCGGCCACCGGCCCGGCGATCGGTCTCGACTGGGGCGTGGCGGAGTTCGCGACCATCGCGCAGGAGACGGAGGCCGGACCCCGCTTCGAGGCGGTGGCGAACCCGCGCCACCTGGATGCGGAGACGGAGGCGCTGCGCGAGCGGCAGCGCGGCCTCTCGGCGCTGGCCCGGTCGCGCAAGGTCAGCCGGGGCGCGCTGAGGAAGCGGCGCCGGGCTCTGGCCCGCCGGCACGCCAAGGTGGCCGCGCGGCGCAAGGACTTCCTGCATCAGCTGACCGCCCGCATCGCGGGCCGGCACCGGCTGATCGCGACCGAGACGCTCACCGTGCGGAACATGACCGCCTCGGCGCGCGGCACGCTCGAGGCGCCGGGCCGCAACGTGGCCCAGAAGGCCGGGCTGAACAGATCGATCCTGGACGCGGCCCCGGCCGCGTTCCTGAACATGCTCCGATACAAAGCGGCAGAGGCTGGTTCGGAGTTTCTCGAGGCGGACACGAGACGGCTGAAGCCGTCGCAGCGCTGTCCGGACTGCGGTGCGGTCCGGAAGAAGGCGCTGTCGGTCCGCCGGCATGACTGCGACGCCTGCGGGTGCAGCCATGGCCGCGACGAGGCGGCCGCGCTCACCCTGCTGCGTTGGGGGCTGGCCGAGGTGGCGGCGCGCATTGATGCGCCCGACCTCGGCCCGCCTGGCAACGGTCACCCGGCCGGGACGGTCGGGGTCTCAGACGCGCAAGCGGCCTGAGACCGAAACCCCCTCCAAGCTACGGCATTGGTGGGGGAGGTTCATACTGGGAAAACCGTGATGGATCAGGATTGCCGAAAAGAATTCCTTATGCGCCTCCTGCCCCGGCTGCGCTTCGTCGATCTCGAGGCCTGCGACGGCGGCAAGGATGCCTGGCCGATCGAGATCGGAATTGCGGCCTTCCGTGGCTATCGGGACCTGGAGACGACCTCCTGGTCGAGCCGCATCCGGCCCGATCCCTCCTGGCCGGAGGACAGATGGTCGACATACGCCGAACGGGTTCACTGCATCTCGCGGCCCGAACTCGATGGAGCGCCCACGGCCAGAGACGTGTCCATTCGGGTGCGCGAGCTGCTGGGCATCCAGGGCCTCGTCCTGGTCTCCGACAGCCCCGGCAATGACCAGCCTTGGCTGGACCGCCTGATGGACCTCTCCGGCGGTCCGCTGGAGAACCGGATCTCGAGCGTGCCCGGCGCGCTGGGATCCCTGATCCCGCAGGGCGGCACCAAGCTTCTGCGGGAGGCGCTCAGGTCCCTCGAGCCCCCCACGCACCGGGCCGCGGAAGACGCATCGCGCCTCGCGCGCGGGCTCCTGTGCGCGTTCGTCGCGCCGGAACCCGAGCAGGAGCCGGCCGGGCCCCACCCATAGGTCGGGCCTTCAGGGGCGGGCTGCGACGCGATCGGACGGATCTTCCGGATCGACCTGCCGACCCGCCTCGCTGAACGAGTTCCGCATCATCGAGACATCCTGCTCCGAGCTTCCGCGAGCCCTCATGACCCGCTCCCAGTTCGCCTCGACCATCGACGACAGCTCGTTGGCGATCGATACGGCCTGGTCGCGCTGCAGCCCCAGAGCCGCACCCCCGGCCACCGCATTCTCCAGGCGCGCCTCACGGCCGTCCCCGGCGCGTCCCAGATGGAGGAACATCGAGCGACTGGCGCTCACCTGGAGCGATGGGGTGACGTCATAGAGCGGGCTCATCTCGTAGCGGCCGCGGTCGTTGAGCAGGAAGGCATGGTTGCGGTAGTGGTCATCCGTGTTTCCGACCAGCACGTTCATCACCATGCGGCGGTAGATCGCCTCTCCCGCATCGCCCACCCCGTATCTGCGCATGGCGTCGTTGATGTCCGCATAGCCTGATGCTGCCCGGTCGAGCTCATGCGCGCCCAGCATGGTCAGCGAAGAGACCATGTGGCGACGATGAAGCTTGCCATCCCCGTCATGGAAGCGGTCGAACCGTTCCAGGAGCAGGGTGTCGTGGCCGCCGAGGCTGACCACCCGCCTCGCCACCGTGTCGATCCCGGCCATCTCGCACAGGTCGAGGCTTCCGGCCTCGGCTGCGGCCATATTGATGCGGTCTCCGTTCCGGCCGAACTTGGCGAGCCAGGGCTGCCCGTCGATCATCACGGTGCCCTTCGGGCGTGCCCCGCCCAGATCCGCGCCCGGCGCGATGTAGTCGAGAAGGTGCTCGGGCAGTTCGCGGTCCTCGGGATGATCGACGAGGGCCTGGAATTCCTCCAGATCGCCCAGGGAGGGGCAGAAGTCCGGAAGCGCGAAGGGCAGGACGCGGCCCGGACCGCGGGGATCCGCGCCGAAGCGCAGCCCCCCGATGCGGGTGCCGCTCTGGGAGGCGAGAAGAAACTCAGCCTCAGAGGCCGGCCGTCCCAGACGGCGAAGCACGTATTTGTCGATCAGCGAGCGACCCCAGGCATCTGGCGCCGCATCGCGGATGGCGTTGAAGAGCGGGAAATCCGCGGGAGCGGTAACGACGCCGGTCTCCAGCGGAAGCTGGACCGGGTCGATCGCCACCGCGTCCGGACGGTCGAGGTAGCGAGCCCCATAGGCGAATTCGCACTTCGAGAACCGGCCGTCCTCGGTGATCCGCAGCCTTCCGGCCGGCACCATGTCGCCGCCAAGCTCGATGAAGACGATGGCCTCGTTCTGCATTCCGAAATCCTCCCTCAGAAATCAAGATCGCCCATGGGGCCCTGGGCTGACGTCGCGGCCCGCACGCGTTCCGGGAGGCCCAGCCGGGCCTCCCGCTGGAAGACCGGGTCGCGGTCCGGCGAGAACATCTCGAGGATCCCGCGCTCCAGCCCCATCGTCCAGGCCGCAAGCGCATAGGAGCCGAAGTTCACCCGTGGGTCCCCCTTCTCCATCGAGACCACCGTCTTGCGCGAGATGTGGAGACGATCCGCGAGATCAGCCTGAGACATGTCCCGGACCTTCCTGGCCGCGGCCAGGTCGGAGCCGAGCTGCCGCAGCACCGGCACAAGTGCGTCCGGGAACGAGTTGGTGATGCGACGGTCTTCCATTATGTCCCACACAGGTTACTTTATGAGGCTTAATGTAACCTGTGTGGGACAATTCTCAAGGGACGACCCTCGGAAAACTTCGGATTACCGTCTGGCACGGCAGCGTGTTAGCGACTGGACGCCTTGCCTGATCCGCCAATGCAATATATGTTTTCGCAAATTCAATCGGAGGCCGCATGTCGGGCAAGGTGCGCATCGCTAGATTTTCCATGGCCGAGCATGCGGCGCTCCTGCCGGCGGATTGGCCTGAAGGCGTCGATCTGGCGCTTCGGATCGAGGGGGATGAGCGTCGCCTGATCGGCGTTCACCGCGACGAGACGCCGGAGGAATGCCACCGTCGCATCGCCCATGCGGAAAAGCGCCCTCCCCGCCACTACATCCTGACGCCGGCGGAGGAAACGGAAGCCCTCTTTCCTGTCCTGGTGGAATCCATGGCGGAAACGCCGGACCTTCTCGATCTCGGGCTCGAGTTCGAGATGAACTACGACTTCATCCTCAGCGAAGGCCTGGACGAGGCCTACATGAACCATGGCGCCGCGCAGGCGGACCCGCGGGTCTCTGACGGCAAGTTCATCCCCATTCTCTCGAACGAGCGCCTCCGCGACGTGTCCGATGGCGCGCTTGCCGTCCTGCCGGAGGGCGCGGCGGAGCTTGCCTTCCCGAACGGTCTCGGGACCGTAGAAATCGGGTCGGAACATGTCTTCCAGAGCATCGACGGCACGATCACCCGCGTGGACATGAGCGGGCTGGACGATCGCGACGTGGTGCCCTCGCTGATGCGGTTGCCGCCCGGAAGCCTGGCCTTCGCGCCGGGCCGCAGTCGGATGGCCTCGCGCGGCCGGTTCCTCTTCATCTACCTCGATCCTTGGGGCGTCCCCGCCGGGCCGCCGGCTGCCGGCGCCGGCCCGGATCACCGGAAGGCCAAGCGCCGCCTTGCGCCCTGGAACGCGACCGTCTGCCTGGTCACGGGCGGGCTCATCGGGATCCTGGCAGCCCTTGTCGGAGGGTTGTAGATCCGGTTGTCCACAAAAATCGCCATCCGTCATTCCTGAGCGGGCCCGGCCGAAGGTAGCGGACGCCCGCGCCAGGTTGCCTGATCGGACCGATCCGGACTATCATGCATCCGGTTTTTCGCAATCCCGTCCTGGGAGCAGAGAAGCCCGAAAACATGAAAAGGTTACCTGCGACATGATTGTAATCCTCGGGCTCGTCCTGGTCATCGTTCTGGCATTCGGGGGTTACGTCTTCTCCGGCGGAAGCATGGAGGTGATGATGCATGCGCTGCCCTTCGAGCTGACCATGGTCATGGGCATGGCCCTGCTCGCCTTCCTGGTGGCCAACCCGTTCTCGGTCGTGAAAGGGTCTGCCAGGTCGTTCCTCCGGGCGGTCAAGGGCCCCCAATGGAAACCGACCGACTACACGGATCTGCTGGCCCTGCTCTACGAGCTGGCCCGCGAATACAAGCGCGGCGGCCCCGGCGCCCTCGAGCCCCACATCGAGCAATACCAGAGCTCGGCCATCTTCAATCGCCATCCCCGCATCAAGGAGAACCACGAGGCGGCCGAACTGATCGTGGACACGTTCCGCCTCGTGATGATGCAGATGGACGATCCGATGGAAGCGGAGGACATCATCAACCGCAAGATCGAGGCCCATCACGAGCATTCCCATGCCCCGGCTCATGCCCTTGCCGGGATGTCGGACGGCCTGCCGGCCATCGGGATCGTCGCGGCGGTGCTGGGCGTCATCAAGACGATGGGGTCGATCGACAAGCCGCCGGAGATCCTTGGCGGCATGATCGGCGGCGCGCTGGTCGGCACGTTCCTGGGCGTATTCATCGCCTACTGCATGGTCGCGCCGCTCTCGGCCCGCATCACCCAGATCGAGGGGCAGGACGGCACCTTCGGCCATGTCATCCGCGACGTGCTGGTCGCAATCCTGAAGGGGCATCCGCCGCCGGTCTGCGTGGAGATCGGGCGCGGGAACATCCCGCCCGATTTCCGCCCCGGATTCGATCAGGTCGAGAGCCAGATCAAGGCTCTCTGATGGGCAGCCGCACCAGATCCCTGGCCATCATGACGGCGCTGCGGCGCCGTCAGCTCGATGAGGAGGTGGCGCGACTGACCGGTCTGAGCGGGATGCGCGCGAACAATCTTCTCCAGCAGGAGGGCAACATGGATGCCCGTGCCCGCATGGGACGGGTGACCGAGCTTGCCGTCCTGCCTTACCTGTCCTCCCACGCGGTCGCCCTCTCCCGGCACATGGATGTGCTGCGCGCGGACCAGGCGGTCATCGATCGCGAGATCGAGGCCCAGAAGGGCCGGGTCGAGGCGGCTTGGAGGAAAGGGCGCGTCATGGATTCCCTGACCGAGAAGGCGCGGGCGGAAATGGCGGAGAAGGGCGCGGCTGCGCAGCAGGCCCTGATCGATGAGCTGGTCCTGATCGGGCACGCGCGCGGGCGGGCTCTGCGCGCGTGAAGCAAGAAGAGGGGGCGTCGCCCCTCTTCTTGCTGCTCCCTCTTGGGTTCCGTGAGTGATCACCCGGCGCGCGGCCGAATGCGGAGCGCCCAATGTTTTGGTTGCGCCCCTGTCGCAGTGCCCTGCGGCCCGCGCCGGGTAGACCAGTCAGGGGCGCTTGTAAACGATCGGAAGGGTGTTTCGTGCCGTGCTACACCCGCGGCAGGTCGAACCCGCAATCCAGGAGAATCCCGTAGAGATTGGCGAAGGTGACCATCGATCCGTGGGTCTCGCCGATCGGCTGCGCCAGGAACTCCTGCTCGCGGGAGGCAAGCCGGATCGCCCGGTCCACCTCGGGGTCGCTCCCGGCCTGATAGGCGCCGATGCGGATCAGCTCGTCCATGTCCGCCTGGCGGGCCATGGCGCGGCGCGCCGCGGTCATGATCATGTTCTCCGCCTCGTTGTGGCAGTGGGGCAGCATTCGCGAGATCGACTTCTGGATGTTGATGGCCGGATATCGGCCCTGCTCCGCGATCTTGCGGTCGAGGAAGATGTGACCATCCAGGATGCCGCGGACGGTATCGGCGATCGGCTCATTCGTGTCGTCGCCGTCGACCAGCACGGTGTAGATCGCCGTGATGTCGCCCTGGCCGCACCGGTCGGAGCCGGGCCCCGACCGCTCGAGGAGCTTCGGCAGCTCCAGGAAAACGGTGGGCGTGTAGCCCTTCTGGGTGGGCGGCTCCCCGGCCGAGAGGCCGATCTCGCGCTGCGCCATCGCGAAACGGGTCACGCTGTCGAGCATGAGGAGCACATGCAGCCCCTGGTCGCGGAAATACTCTGCCACCGCGGTCGCGGTCCAGGCGGCCTGGCGGCGCGTCAGCGAGGGCTGGTCCGAGGTCGCGACCACAAGGACGCTGCGCGACATGCCTTCAGGGCCCAGATCACGCTGGATGAAGCTCTGCACCTCGCGGCCGCGCTCGCCGATCAGGCCGATCACGATGACATCCGCGTCGGCATGCCGGGCCAGCATGGACATCAGGGTGGACTTCCCCACCCCGGAGCCCGCGAAGATGCCGAGGCGCTGGCCGCGGCACAGCGGCACGAAGACGTCGAGTGCGCGCACGCCGGTCTCGAGCTTCTCGCCGACCTCGCGCCGCTCCATCGCGTCGGGCGGGCTGGCCAGATAGGGATAATCCTGCGGCCCGACCGCGAGGGACCGACCGTCCAGGGGATTGCCGAAGGCATCGACGACCCGGCCGATCCAGCCCAGATCCGGGCGGATGGCCGGAGCGCGCATCACCAGCTCGACCCGGTCGCCCGCCGCGATCCCGGCCCAGCTTCCGTAGGGCACGATGGTTGCGGCGCCCTCGTGGAGGCCCACGATCTCGCCCCGCACCCGGTCCGCGACGATGACCTGGTTGCCGATACGGGCCTCCTGGCCGAGCCCGGCGGCCCTCAGCTCCATGCCGCTGATCGTGCTGACGCTGGCATGGATGCGCAGCGCACTCGCTTCGGCGATGAGGGATGGCAGATGGCTGAGACCGGTCGTGAGGGTCATGGAAAACTTTCGGCAAGGGATGGGCCGACAATAAGCCGGATCGCGGTTGGCAACAAGATGACGAGAACGCCAATCTCATATTCGCAACCTTTCCTGGAGCCTTGCTGAACATGACCGCCTCGGCGCGCGGCACGCTCGAGGCCCCGGGCCGCCACGTGGCCAAGACGGCCGGGCTGAACAGCTCGATCCTGGACGCGGCTCCGGCCGCGTTCCTGTGATCCACACAATGATGGCACAAACCCCTACCTAGCAACTGTATTGGTGGGGGGGTTCATGTCTTGGCATCAATCCCTGTTCAATAGCTACTGGCAATCTCGTGGAGTCTGGCCAGGCGTTCGGCTGACATGTTCACGTATGCCACACCGCCGGAATATGCCGCCATGCTACCACCGGAATACCGATCGACGGCAGCCTGACTATCTCGTGCCCTCATCCTGAGCCAGGCACGCTGCTCGTCGAGCAGCTCGGCAAAGTCTGCAGCGGGGGCATCTTTCCTGATCTCGGCCCAAACGATGTTCATCTCGGCGTCGATGATCTTCGAGGCCGCCGAGCTGCAGATTGAAAGACCTGCTGTGGTGTCGCCGCTCGGGCCGGTATCGACGCACTCGCTGAACACCGACTTGGCGCAAGCAAGGGCAGGCTCAAAACTTCCCCCAGCCTGCTCGAGGCATGGCCTCAGGCCGCCGGCCAGACGGCCTTCGGTGATCAGATAGTCGTCCGGGACCTGACGATCCTGTGCAATCGCTTCCTCCGAAAGGGCCGCAAAGAGGACTGTGAGCGCGACGGCGATCCCTGATTTCATTGCTAACCGATGACTCATGGTTTCTCCGGCATAGACAAGCATACGAAGGACTGTCTACGATCCCCCAGGCCTGAGCAAGTCTTTCCAAACGTCGAATGGTGTAACCTGTGCCACGGCATGATGCGAAAAATGTTGCATTATTCAAGTATCCGCTCTACCCAATTGCAGGCCGAGGTGGTATCTTGCTCCCACAGGCCGGGTCCGGCCTGGCGGCCTCGGGCGGAAGCCCATGCTAAACGGACCTGCACGACCAGATCGTCTGCACATCGATCCCATCCCAGGATCGCGCATGGCGGCAATGAGGCCAGCTACCGGATGGGCGCGATCCTCCCCAGGAGAAGATCAATGTCGATCGACATCACCAAGAAGACCATTACCGCCATGGCGAAATCCGTCACCGGCGACATGAAGCACACCCAGAAGCTCGATGCGTTTGCCAGGGTCCTCGGCTACAAGGACCAGACCGCCCTGATGGGCATGTTGAAGGCGCAGGACGCGGCAGCCGCGCCGCAGCCCGCCTCCGCCCCCACCTCCGAACTCGAGGTGCTGCATGGCGAGAAAGCCCTCGCCCGGCTCGTGGAGGCGGCCCTCATCCGTGCGCGCGACGGCTGGAACGAGGACGACTGGCGCAGCGACTGGCGCTACGAGGTCGACAATGGCGACACCAACCAGGGTTATTCCGGTTGGGGGGAATCCATGGTCGAGCAGCGCGGCGAGGACATCACGTCGGACATCATCAGCGCCATGGAGAGCCTGGTCGCCGGGCCTCGGGACGGCGAGACCGAAGAGGACGTTCAGAGGAAGGCGGCCGAGACCCTCGTCTGGGCAATGAGCCAGCTCACGGAGGCCGATGAGCCGGACTGCTTCAACGCTGATGCCAACGAGGCCATCATGTTCGTCATGGCCGCGCTGACCACGCCTCGCGAGCCGGCCTTTGCGGCACTGAATCAGGTGGCTGCCTCCTTCCTGGACCGCGTCGAGTTCGACCCCGCGCGCCAGAATCGCGACACCGATCCGAATGAAGGACCGCAGCCCTGATCCGAGCGGTGAAGGCGCGCCCCGCGGGGCGCACCTTCCTCGAGACGATCAGGCCGGCGACGGCGCTACCCCATCCGCGTCGGGCTCCTCGTCGAAGCCGAGCGGGGCATCCACCTCGATGGTGCCGTGATCGACCAGCTCATCGGGTGCATTCTCCTCGACGAACAGGGACGGCACGATCTCGTAATGGTCGAGATTCGCGATCGCGTAGTCGTCATGATACGCATCGAGCGCCCTTTCGAACGCCAGGGGGGCACTGATAGGCGCATCGCTGACCACCGTGTAGCGGAAGTGCCCGCCGATGGCGTCATCCCCGTCAGGATCCTGATCCTCCGGGTCCAGCTGGTCGCGACCAACGAGGCAGGAGACGGTGATCAGCACATCGTTGCGAACCGAGACCGGCGCGCCACGAAGTGCCTCGATGTCCACGTCGATCAGCCCGTCCGCGATCATGCTCTCCATCCCGCCGTGCGGGTCAGGCCGGTGCGCGGCCAGAAAGCGGATCACGTCCGCCTCGCGCAGCTCCACGGCAAAACCCGCATCCCCTCCGATGCGAGAAAGGGCTTCCAGGTGCGCGGACAGCTCCGCGACCTCATCCGGGCAGTTCGCCTGGGCATAGGCAAGAAGTCCGTCGCTCACGTAACCGGTATTGTAGTCCTCGACGATCAGCCCCCGGATCTCCTCGTTGTTCAGCGAGAGCAGCCAGGCACGCGCATCGACATCCGCCTGCATCTTGCCATCATCCGTGGTGATGCGGCCGAGGACGGGCGTGCCGGGCTGGAGATCCAGGCCGGGAGACGGGTCACCGAGAGCGAGAATGCGGCGCGACATCTCGGCGGTCGACACGGCGGAGCTGTCGCGGAGACGTGCGGCGAGCGACGCCGCCTCTTCAAGCGCGTTCCGCACGAGCCTTGCAGTATCGATCTCCTGCCGGGGCTCCTCGGCACGGGCGCGCTCCATGAGCGCCGCGCTGGTGGCGTAGCCGAGCGCCTTTGCGAAGGCATCGAGCTTCTGGGTGTGCTTCATGTCGCCGCTGACGGATTTCGCCAGCGCGGAAAGCGCGCGGTGGTTCAGGGTGATGGGCATGGTTCGTCTCCTGCCGCTTGCGACTTCCCGGAAGCTGTCCCCGTTGCGCCCTGCCGCAAGCATTGGTTCGAACCGTTGCTGTCGTTCAGAGAAGTCCAGAATGGGCCCGTTTGGCAGTATTGGGGACGCGAGGTTGGGCCCGACCCGAGAATTAAATCTATCATCAAACTGGCGGATTGCAATGCGAAAATGTGTCCAGAACCCATCGCTTGAAGGGGACCTTCCTGTTTTTTGGCTTCCACCAACCGTGCCGAGATGGTAACGTGCTTCTACTTTTCGCATACTTGGCCGTCGGAGAACCTGGCAGATCATGGACATATTCGACAAGGGCTGGATGGGTCTTGCCTCTGAGAAGATGCGATGGGCCGAAGCCCGCCAGGCCCAGATCTCCCGGAACATGGCCAATGCGGACACGCCGGACTTCGTCGGCCGCGACGTGGTCTCCTTCGAGGATCACCTGAGGAACCGGATGCACGATCCGGCAACCGCGGTCCGCAGCGAGGAGGCCTCGAGCAGCTGGGGCGGCAGCTTCGACGGAAACCAGGTGGTGCTCGAGGAACAGCAGTTCCTGGCCAACAGCACCGAGAGCGAGCACCGGCTCGCCAGCGAGCTCTACAAGAAGGCGCATGGCCTCCTTGGCATCGCGATATCCAGCAACTAACCGGCCACGGGCCAGACCTACGAATTGGATTGGACAGACATGGACGACCTGGCAGCCATCGGCGTGACCGCCGGCTCCGCAATGCGTGCGCAATCCCTGCGCATGCGGGTGATTTCCGAGAACATGGCGAATGCCCAGACCACCGGCACCACGCCGGGAGCGGACCCCTACCGTCGCAAGACGGTCGACTTCGCCGCCGCGGTCGATGCGGCCTCAGGGGCCGAAACGGTGGCGGTCGAGGGCATCGGCGAGGACCCGAGCCAGTTCGGGATGAAATACGAGCCCGGCCACCCGGCGGCGGACGTGGCCGGGTATGTGAAGACACCGAATGTCAATGCGATGGTGGAGCTGGCCAACATGCGCGAGGCCTCCCGCTCCTACGAGGCCAACCTGAACATGGTCGAGGCCGGCCGCCGCATGAAATCCCAACTCCTGAGCATGATGGGCAACTGAGATGAACGACAATGCAATGTCCATCGGCGGCGTCGCCGGCGCCTACCGTGCCGCGAGCCTGATCCCCGGCTCCGCCACCCCCGCCGCCGGCGGCCCGAGCTTCGCGGACATGCTGGAGAGGGTGACCTCGGAGGCGATGGAGACGGTGCGCGCCGGCGATGCGGCGGCCTCCGCCGGCATTCGTGGCGAGCTGCCCATGCAGGACGTCATCCAGGCCACCATGGAGATGGAAACCACGCTGAAGACCGCCGTCGCGGTGCGCGACAAGCTGGTCGAGGCCTATCAGGAAGTCCTTCGGATGGCGGTGTGATGGAGGCGGCTGACGTCTATCAGCTGCTGTCCTCCGCGATCTGGTCGATCCTGATCGGCTCGGGGCCGGTCCTGCTTGCCGCCCTGGGAACAGGGCTGGCCATCGCGCTCTTTCAGGCGCTGACCTCCGTGCAGGAGATGACCCTGACCTTCGTGCCGAAGGTCCTGGTGATCCTGCTGGCGCTGCTGGCCTCCCTGCCGCTCATCTACGCAACCCTGATCGGGCTGAGCGACCAGGTCTTCGCCCTGATCATGCAGGACGGCTTCTGATGCGCGGCACGCTCACCGCGGTCATCCTGTCGCTCATCCCGGCCACGCTCGCGGCCGAGCCCTTCAAGGGGCTCTATGCCTTCAATGAGCCCTATGTCCGCACTCTGGGGCGGCAGGCTGCCGAACCCGCCTCGCCCCCACAGGTGAGCCCGGACCGGGCGGACAGGATGACTGCTGCGCTGCTCGCGGGCGGCATTCCCTCTCTGGGAGAGGCGCTGCCGTCACTCAGCGCGGACACCCTGCCCGAGGACCTGGCCGGTCTTGCGGCCGCGGTGTCGCCCCCCCCGGCCGCGCGCAGCGAGGATCTGGACGCCTGCATGCTGGCCATCGGCGCGGCGGAGGCCCGTTACGGCATACCGGCGAACCTCCTTCTGGCCATCGGACTGCAGGAGGCCGGGACCCGGCGCGAGGGCCAGGTCACGATCTGGCCCTGGTCCGTCAATTCAGGCGGCAAGGGCTACATCTTCGAAAGCCGCGAGGACGCGGTCCGCTTCGTGAAATCCGAAGAGGCGCGCGGCGCCGCGTCGATCGACACCGGCTGCCTGCAGATCAACCGCCGCTGGCATCCGGATGCCTTCGGATCGATCGAGGCCTCCTTCGATCCGGCCCGCAACGCCGATTACGCGGCCCGCTTCCTATCGGAGCTGCAGGCGGAAAGCGGAGACTGGATGGTTGCGGCCGGCAACTACCACTCGAAGGATCCGGAGCGGCACAGCCGCTACCTGTCCGGGGTGCAGACCAATCTCGAGATGGCCGCCACCCTCGGCGGCCGCATCGCCAGCGCAGGCCTGGAGGCCAGCAGCGACGAATTCGACCGTCTCGCGGCCAGCCTCACCGGCGAGGGCGCCCCGGCGATGGAGCAGTTCGAGCGCCACGGCTTCGGCTGGGGAACGATCGAGGCTGACGGTGTGACCGGAAACATGTCGATCTATTCGGCGCGGCCGATCGAGCCGGTCCTGTCGAACCTGGCGAGCTTTCCGGGCTGAGGCCCGACCGCGGAGCGACGGGCTTCAAAATCCCGGTTCGGGCTCGGGACGGTGGGCGAGCCGGGCCTCCCAGTCGCGATGGAGCGCAATGGCCTCCGCATTCTGGCGGTTCAGGATGGCCATGTCGTCGGCGACCTCCCGGCCGGTGACGGAATGGGCCGGCGGCTTCGGCGGCAGCCCCCAGACCTCCCGCGCGATCTCCTCGGCACGGAACTTGGCGACCTTCTCGCAGGAAGCGATGGACCCGTATCCGGCAGAGATGCGCCAGACCTGATGGTCGAGCTCCCCGATCTGCACGGTCCGGCCTTCCGCGTCCCGGTTCCAGATCTGCCTCGGTCCGGCCTCGAGCCAGATGTCGGCGCGCTGGCGGCCGAACTTCGCGGACAGGACGACCGTGCCCTCCGGCAGGTTGAGCCCGTGATCCGTGCGGGGTCGGAAGGTGGTGTCGAGCGGCCCATCGGCCAGGTCAGGGCATTCAGTGGTCATCGGTGGGTGTCCGGCAATGGCATGGGCTGGACCGACGATAATGCGACTATCGGAAAAACCGAAACAATCATGAGCTCCCCTGTGGCTTTTGCGCTTTAGGGCCCCTGTCCGATCTGCTATCTATATACGGATTTTCGCATACCCGACGCGACGAACCTGATCTCTCCTCGTGCGGGGCACAAGGACCATTACCGCGGATTAGCTCATGTCCTCCAGAAGAAATGCCCTCGTCGATCGCCTTGCCGGCCCTCTGAGCGGCCTCAGCCGCCACCCGGATATCGCCTTCGCGGTGTGCATCTGCGCGATCCTGGCCGTCCTCTTCGTGCCGCTGCCGCCGATCCTGCTGGATCTGGGGCTCGCGCTCAGTTTCGCGGTGTCGATCATGATCCTCATGGTCGCGCTCTGGATCCGCAAGCCCCTCGAGTTCAACTCCTTCCCGACGCTGCTCCTGGTCGTCACCATCATGCGTTTGGCGCTGGGCGTCGCCTCGACCCGCCTCATCCTGGCGGAGGGGCATACCGGGACGGACGCGGCCGGCAACGTGATCGCGGGCATCGCGAGCTTCGTCGTGGGGGGCGACTACGTGATCGGCGCCATCATCTTCGCGATCCTGATCGTCATCAACTTCATCGTCATCACCAAGGGCTCGACCCGGATCGCGGAGGTCTCCGCGCGCTTCTCGCTGGATGCCATGCCCGGCAAGCAGATGGCGATCGATGCCGACCTCAGCGCGGGCCTGATCGACGAGTCCGAGAAGCGCAAGCGTCAGAAGGAGGTCGAGGCGGAGGCCGGTTTCTTCGGTGCCATGGACGGCGCGGCCAAGTTCGTGCGCGGCGATGCGGTCGCGGCGCTGATCATCATCGGCGTGAACATCGTCGGTGGCATCCTGATTGCCGTGGCATTCCGCGGAATGCCATTCATGGACGCGGTCTCCACCTATACGATCCTGACCATCGGCGATGGTCTCGTCTCCCAGATCCCGGCTTTGATCGTCTCGATCGCGGCCGGTCTCGTGGTCGCCAAGGGCAACATGGATGGCTCGGCGAGCGAGATCATCGGCACCCAGATGACCGCCGGTTCGAAGCCGCTGATCATGACCGCGGCGCTGGTCTTCTTCCTGGGCCTCCTTCCCGGATTCCCGTTCCTGATCTTCACGCTCGTGGCCCTGTCCGTGTTGACGCTGGCGGCGCTTTCCGATCACGGCCGCCGGAAGGCCGAGGATGAGAAGCGCCGTCAGGAACAGCACCGCAAGGCGTCCGAGAACCATGCGGACGCGAGCGAGGCCGCCAAGCCCCGCTTCGACACGATCCAGCTCGACCTCGGCTCAGGCCTGGTCATGATGGTGAACGAGCAGGACGCGGCCCTGCCCGAAAAGGTGCGCAACCTCCGCAACGTCTTCCTGAAGGAATACGGCTTCCTGCTGCCCGCAGTCCGGATCTCGGACGTCTCCAGCTTCGCGGCGGACCGTTACGCGATCCGCATTCAGGGCGTCGAGGTCGCGGGCGGAGAGATCCAGGTGGGATCTCGCCTCGTGCTCGATCCCGGCGCAGAGCTCGGCGCGGCGGCCGGCAAGCGGGTCCAGGAGCCGGCATTCGGCCTGCCCGCGATCTGGGTGACCTCCTCGAAGGCTGCCGATTACGAGCGCCGCGGCTATACGGCGGTGAACGATGACGACGTGGTCATCACGCATCTCATCGAGGTCATCAAGGACAACATGCCGGAGCTGATGACCTATGCCAGCGTCAACGAGCTCATCGAGGGGCTCGACAAGGATTACCAGAAGCTGCTCGGCGACATTCCGGGCGCCTCCCCGAAGATCCTGCTGCAGCATGTCCTCCAGAACCTGCTGCGAGAGCGGGTCTCGATCCGAAACCTGCCCCGCATCGTGGAGGCCATGGCGGATGCGGGCGGCTCCACCAAGAGCCTGACCCTGATCACCGAGCAGGTCCGCCGCGCGCTCTCGGCGCAGATCTCCAAGGAAGCGGAGGTGGTGCGTCCGGGTGCGAATGCCCATAATCACGACGCGAAATCCCGCTACATCCCCGTGATGACCCTGGCGCCCAAATGGGAGGCGGAGTTCGCACGCTGCGTCACGATCAGCGCGAATGGAGACTTCAACTGTCCCATGGACCCGGAAAAGGTCCAGGAGTTCGTGCTGGCCTGCAAGGTGGCCGCCGGCAGGTTCGCGGCCAAGGACGAATGGCCGGCGATCCTCGTGAACGCCAACTACCGTCCGATCGTCCGGGCCATGCTGGAGCGGGTGGCCCCGATGACCGCGGTGCTCGCCTATCCGGAGATCAGCCGCAACAGTGCGACCCGCACCATGGCGGTGATCGGGGATGCGGCCGCATGATCCCGGACTTCTCCATGGAGATCCAGGCGTTCTTCGTGGTCTTCGCTCGCATCGGCACCTTCATCATCATGATGCCGGCGCTGGGCGAAACCCGTTACCCGGCCCGCGTGCGTGTCGCGCTCGCGATCATGATATCCCTGCTCGCGACCCCGCTGTCGGGGGGGCAGACGATCGTGGCACACCCGGCGCTGCTGGTGCCGGTCCTGGGCCTGGAGGTGGCTGTGGGCCTATTCTTCGCGCTGGCCATGCGGGTGATCCTCTCGGCGGTGCAGATTTTCGGGGGCAAGTTCGGATTCTATGCCGGCCTCTCGAACTCGTTTGCGCCCAATGACGGCGTCACGGAGGGCGGCAGTTCCGTGGCGGCCATGATCCATATGGGGCTGATCGCCGTGATCCTGGCAACCAACACCCATCACGTGATGATCATCGGCGCGGTGCGCTCATACGGCCTGATCCCGGTGGGTTCCGCGGGTTTCTTCGACATCTCCGAGCAGCTGGCCCGGCTCGGCGCCAACGCGTTCTGGATGGCCACCATGATCGGAGCCCCCTTCATGATCTACTCGGTCCTGGCCAACATGGCGCTCGGGATCGCCAACAAGGTGATGCCCTCCCTGCAGGTCTTCTTCGTGGCCGGCCCGGCGCTGATCCTCATCGGCTTTCTGGTCCTGGCCTTCGTCTTCCCGAGCCTGATCGAGGCGGTGCGCGCCGATCTCGCCGGCTGGGCGCTCAACCCGGTGCGCTGAGATGGCCGAGGAGGAGGACAAGGACAGCAAGACCCACGATGCTTCCGAACAGAAGATCCGCAAGGCTCGCGAGAAGGGCGATGTTCCGATCAGCAAGGAGATCGGCCATGTGGCGGCCCTGATCAGCTTCTCCTTCATCACCGCGCTCATCCTGGGCAAGGCCCTGCCCGGCCTCGGCGACGCGCTGGGACAGCTCTTCCTGGCCCCGCAGCTCGGCGTGATCGGCGGCGGCATGGAGGGCGTATCCGACCTGATGATGCTCATGGGCGCGCCGCTCATCCAGGCCGGAACGTTCTTCGCGCTGTGCCTTGCCGTGATGGGCGCCGGCGCGGTGGTCTCCGCCGCCCTCCAGGGCCCTTTCGTGGTGAGCATCGAGCGCATCACGCCCAAGGGGCACAAGCTGAGCCCGCTGAAGGGGATCAAGAAGATCCTCGGCAAGGAGAACCTGGTCGAGTTCACCAAGAATCTGGTCAAGCTCACCCTGATCGTTTGCCTGTCGCTCTGGATCGTCTGGGGACGGCTGGACGGCATGCTGCCCGGCGGCGAGGTGCTCCCCGAAACCATTCCGGCCCTTCTGCGCCATGACGCGCTGATGATCCTGCTGGCGATCTGCCTCATCACGATCCCTGTCGCGGTCTTCGACAACATCTGGAAACGGATGTCCTTCGCCAAGAAGCAGCGGATGACCCAGAAGGAGCTGAAGGACGAGCACAAGCAGTCCGAGGGCGATCCGATGGTCAAGGCCAGGCGCATGCAGCTGGCACGCCGACGCATCGGTCGGCCGATCCGCAAGGCGGTTCCGGAGGCCACGATCATCATCACCAACCCGACCCATTACGCGGTGGCGCTGCGCTACGAGCGCGGCGTGGACATGGCGCCCGTCTGCGTGGCCAAGGGCACCGACCTCCTCGCCGCGAGGATCCGCGAGATCGCACATGAGCATCAGATCCCGGTGATGGAGAACCGGCCGCTCGCCCGAGCGCTCCATGCCGGCGCCGAGCTCGACCAGCCCATTCCGGAGGAGCACTGGCCGCTGGTCGCGGACCTGATCGGCTACATCATGGCGTTGCGCCAGCGCATCCGCAGGCCGTTGCCGCCGGAGACGGTGCTGCGCGACGATTGATGGCTGCTGCGTGAGCGCACCATGGGGCCACGGGCACGCCCCATGGTGATCCGGACGTGGCATTCGGCTCGTCTGCGCCCATGAAAAACCCGGCCTGGCGCCGGGTTCCTTCATCCGAAAGGTGATTTCAATCGGCAGACGGGCCTTCCTCATGCTCGTAGCGCGTCTGCCAATCCTCGATGATCATCGCAGCATCAGAGCAATCCACGTCGGACATCAGCCCGATCTGGACATATGCCGCGCCACCCCGTGATGCGGCCTCCGTGAAGACCATTGATGCCCATCCCTGGAGTTCATGGTCTTCGAGAATATCCGCAAGATCCTGGAGGCCATCGGAGCGTTCGCGCACTGCCTTCGCGCCTTCCCACAACGAGGCGCGGAGCGTCTCGCTGGCAGATGCGTCCATCAGCTCCAGCGTGCCGTCGAAGAGCCCGCTGTCGGCATGAAGCATCAGCGTCCAGGTCGCCTGAGCGACCGCATCGGCCAGCGCCCGGTCAGAGGTGATGGACACGGTGTCGCTGGTGATCGTTTCGATGGGGGTTGCCATGGGTAAGACCTTTCGTGAGTCCTCTCACGAACTACCGCAGGGCTTCGAAAATCCGAAGCCCGAACGATGTTCGCAGAATGGAGATCTGCCGGGTTGATCGGACTTCAGTCGATGCGCACAGACACCAGGTTCTGGTCCCCCGGCAGCTTCGAGCGCTCGAAGATGATCTTCGAGATGGCCTGGGCCCGGACCGGCCGCATGTTGGCCATGACGGGGCCGGCATTCTTCTCCGGCATGGCGGCGAGGACCAGTGTCGAGACCTCGAGATCCATGCTGTCGAGGATCGCCCCGGCCTGCTGCGGCTTCATGGCCTCGTAGATGCGGACAAGCCGGGTGATGTCGGCCACGTGCTGATCGTCCGCGGTCTTCAGCGTGTCGCGGAGACGGGCTTCGAGACGCTCGAGCTCCTCGACCTGGCGATCGAGCGCGATCCCGGCAAGCCCGATGCGGGCCTCCTTTTCGTCGAGCTCGAGCGCGCGCGCGTCCAGCGCATCTCGCTCCAGGTCGATGGCCACAAGGATCTCGGGATCGAAGCTCGGAAGGGATGCAGGTTCCGCGCCCTCCGCCGGCGCCGCGTCCTGCGCCCCGGCCCTGCGGTCCCAGATGCCGATCTCGCCCCAGGCGAAATCGGTCGGCATGGCCCTGGCGGTCGCCAGGCCGCCCATGGCGATGGCGCCGGCGACCATCACGGTGCGGAAACCGAAGAGGGACATCAGCGACCCCCGAAGAAGCGTTCGGTGAGGTCCGGGCCGCCGGTGCCGGTCCGGCGCTGCAGCTCGATGACCTCCGCGGAGACCGGGACCGGCCCGCCACTGATGGCGCGGGCCCGCACCATGACCTCCTCGGCGCGATCGATGGCACGGGCCGCATCGGCGAGGGCCGGGCCGATGGCCTCGAGCTGGTGTCGCAAGGCGGAGAGCTTGCGATGGATCACCACGCAGTAGCCCAGCAGGACGAGCGGAATGGCGATGAGGGCCATGTCGATCATGCCCGGTCCTCCGTGGAAAAGCCGGCGGAGAACCCGCTCACGGGCTCCGTCCGGGCGGTGCTGACCATCGCCTCGCGCTCGATCTTGACCGCGTAGCGGTCGTCGTCGCATCGGCCGCCCGCCCCATACATGATCTCGGTCCCGGCACAGAGCAGTCGCACCTCCGGCAGATCCCGGATGCCCAGGTCGATGATCTGTCCCGGACGCAGGCTCAGCGCGTCGTTCATGCTCACCTTGGTCTGGCAGGCAATCGCCACCAGGTCGACATGACTTTCGACGATGTTGCGCCGGATATGCTCGCGCCAGGTGATGTCGCCGAGCTTCTCACCGAGAAACATCTTCGACATCGGCCCGCGGACCGGCTCGAGCGTGGCCATCGGGATCAGAACGGAGACCTTTCCGGACACCCCGCCGATGGTCACGTTCATCGGGCAGCAGGCGACCGGCGCATTCGCGGGCTGCGATGCGGTCGCCTGCCGGACGACCTCGACAGTATCCACCGAGAGACGGACCGGCGCGATGCGGCTGAAGTTCTCCGCGACCACATCAATGACGACCTCGGCGAACTTGCGCGCCATGCGCCGCTCGATCTGGGTCGGCTGCCGGACCGGCTGGACGGCCGCACCGGGCGTGCCGCCCATCTGCGTCTCGATCCCCGCAAACAGGACGGACGGATCGATGCACACGAAGATCTTGCCGTTCCACGGCGCGGCATCGGCGCTGACGCACACCCCGAAGGACGGCAGATGCGTGATGATGCGCGACCAGGTGTCGTAGCTCACCGCATCCGACTCGGCCTCGATGTAGAGGCCCATGCGGGACTTGAAGGCGGCCAAGGTGTCGAGCGGGATGCGCTCGAAGAACACGTCGAGCATCGGGAACTTCTGGATCCCCGAGGATGATTTCTCGATGATCTCCGCTTCGGGAGACAGCGCTTCTGCGGTCATGATGCTTCCGGTTGTCAGGGTGTTCACTGCAGGATGTATTCCTGGAGAAGGACGGCGCTGGGAGCGTCGTTGCCGGCCACAAGGCGCGCGCGGCGCAGCAGTTCGCTGCGCACGACGGACATCCCGGCGCTCCCGGTCACCTCGACCTCGCTGACATTGGCGAGATAGTCGATGAAGGCGTCGCGGAAATGGCTCTTTCGGGACGCGATGGCGGATTCGTCGACTGTCTCACCATCGGTGGCGTGCGTGACATATTCCAGCACCGGGTCGATGACCAGGTGGCTGACCTTCGAGCCATTCGCACCCGGGCGGACATTGACGATGATCCGTCCGATCTCGAGCTCATGGCGGACCGGTGCTGCCGCCTCCGCATGGCCGCTCACCGGGCCATCGCCGGTCGACGCCGTCACGTATTGCGCCGCACCGCCTGCACCGAGCATCACCACCGCCGTGCCGATGAGCATCAGGAAGCCAAAGCGCCGCTTCGGCCGCTTCGTGCCGCTGTCATTGGTAATGTCGGTCATGTCGCCCTTGTCGGAAATCGGATTCGTCTTTTCTGGCACGCATCCGGAGGTGGGCTCTTCCATTCCCCGGACGCGTCAGCTAGGATCATTATGCGAAATTACAACGATTATCCATGCGTTGACAAGACCAGCCGCCCCGCAATCTGGCCGGTTGACTGGAAAAAACGTTTCAGGATCACCCCGGGATGAAAGACTGACGTGAAGCAAATTCTCGAAAACCTGAAGGCGCTGGGCACGCGCAGGCTCATTGCGCTCGGCGGCGTCGGAGCCGCGGTCATCGCCTTCACCGTCATTGCCGCCCTCTATCTCGTCCAGCCCGAATACCGACCGCTCTCGACAGGCCTGTCATCGACGGAGGCCTCGCGGATCATGACCGAGCTGGAGACCGCAGGATACAAGCCGCAGGTCAGCAATGACGGGGCCACCGTCATGCTGCCCTCCGGCGACATCGCCCGCGCGCGCATGGTGATCGCCTCCGCCGGCCTGGTCGGAAATTCGGTCCCGGGCTGGGAGCTCTTCGATGCATCTCCCGGACTCGGCACCACCAGTTTCACGCAGCGCATTCAGCGCCTCCGCGCGCTCGAAGGTGAGCTGATCCGTTCAATCGTGACGATGGAGCCGGTCGAGGACGCCCGGGTCCATATCGTGCTGCCCGAGCGCGAGGCCTTCTCCCAGGACCGACCCGTCGCGTCGGCCAGCGTCGTGGTCAAGACCGCGCGCGGGCTGCCGCTCGAGCGGGTGAATGCCATCGCGATCCGGAACCTGGTGGCGAACGCCATTCCTGACCTTGCGGCGGACCGGGTCACGATCCTGTCCGCAAGCGGCGAAACCATCCTGAGCGCGGAGTCCGACAACCCGGGCTCGGCCGGTTCCGAGCAACGGCTGAACATCGAGGACCGGATCGCCACGAACATCGAGAGCATCATCTCTGCGCGGGTCGGGGCCGGGAATGTGCGTGTCCGGGTGACGGCCGACATCTCATCCGAACGACGCATCGAGGTTTCGCAGAGCTACGACCCCGACCAGCAGGTGGCGTCCCGCGTCATGACCATGGACGAGCAGAACAGTTCCAGCGATGGATCGAGCGGCTCGGTGGATGTCGCGAACAACATGCCCGGCTTCGAGACCGGTGCAGGCAGCGGCTCGACCAGCCAGGAGGACCGCAGCCGCTCGCAGAACGAGACGGACTACGTCATCGGCAATACCCGCACCGAGCGTGTCATCGAGCCGGGAGAACTGCGCCGCCTGAGCGTCGCGATCCTGGTGAACGGGACCATGGACGGCGAGACCTATGTCGAGCGCACCGCCGAGGAGCTGGCAGATCTTGAGGTCCTGGCCCGCTCCGCGGCAGGTGTGAGCGAGGAGCGGGGCGACGTGCTCGAGGTGCGCAGCCTGAGGTTCGCGGATGGCGTCTACGACTTCGCGTCCGACACGCCCTGGTATCGGTCCCTCCTCGAGGACAATCTGGGCCTCCTGATCAAGGCGGGGATCTTTCTTGGCGCACTGCTGATCCTGGCGATCTTCCTGTTCCGGCCGGTGCTGCGCCGAATCTTCGGCGATGATCGGATGCAGGTCGCTCAGGCGGCGCCGATGGATCAGGCCACGGGCATGCCGCGCGGTGAGGACACGGACACGGCCGTGCAGGATCCCGCCCCGGCGAGTGCGACCCAGGATGACGAAGGCGAGCGCATGCAGATCCACTCCGTGAGCGGTGGGGTGCTGAAGAAGCACATCAGGATGGTCGGCGAGATGGTCGATGCCAATCCGGAGGAATCCGTCCGCATCATGCGCGGATGGCTGAACCAGAAATCGAGCCTGATGGTCAAAGATGAACCTGTTCACCCGTAATTTCGACGAGGAAGGCCGAAAGGCCGCCCTTGCCGCCGACGCGGCGCGGCTTGCCGCCCCCGGACATGTCCTCACGGATGCAGAGCTCCGCGTCCGTCTCGAGGAGGCGCGGGCCGAAGGACGCAGGGTGGGCCATGCCGAGGGACTCGATGCCGGGCGGGCCGAGGCGCTCGCCGGTGCGGAAGCCCGGGCATGCGAGGCCATGGGCCCGCTGACCGCCGCGCTGACCGAGCTTTCCGGCGCGAGGGACGAATATCGGGCCGCGGTGCTGCGCGACATGGGTGGCTTTCTCAAGGGGGTCGCCGACCGGCTCCTCCCCCATGTCGAGGCGCTTGTGGGGCAGGATCACCTCATGGCTGAGATCGACCGGATCAGCCGGCATGCGCTGGGCGCGGAGCGCATCCGCATCAGGGTCTCGCCGGAGATCATGCCGGCGGTGCGCAGACGGATCCTGGCGTCGCTCGACTTCGATGAGGAGCGCATGTCGCGTTTCACCCTGACGGCTGATGATGCCTTGGGCCCGCTCGATGTCACCGCGCAATGGCCCTCGGGAGGATCGGAATACTCTTTCCGCCGCCTCACGAATGCGATAAAAGATATGATCGACGATATCGCGTCAGCGCCCATTGCAGACCGATAGACGAACACCTGGAGATTTACCCACGATGAGCACCGACAAGAGCCCGATCGACGATCTTGCGAAAAATGAAATCCACACTCCGGACTCGCGATCCGATGAGGGCATGCTCTCCATCATGGCGATCGAGATGGACATGCGGGTGATCCTGGGGACCGCCCGCCTGCCCGTCAACCAGATCCTGGAACTGGCCAGCGGTTCGGTGGTGGAGCTGGACCGCCGCTTCGGTCAGCTTCTCGATGTCGAGATCGGCGGTCGCCGGGTCGCGCGCGGGGAGATCGTCCGCATCGACGAAACCGGCGGCCTCGGGATCAAGATGACCGAGATCACCAAAGAATACCTGCCCAAGTCCGCCTGATGCGGACCCTCGGCGCGGTCGCTGCTGCGGCCCTTATCATCATCCCCGGCCTGGTCATGGCGCAGGACATGCCGGCCGGCATCGGAGAGGCCATCGGCCAGCTCGGGCAGGCGCTCGGTGGGGCCTCCCCGCAAGGCACGTCGAGCGGTGAGCTGAGCGGCCGTGCGATACAGCTCTTCGCGCTCATGACGGTCCTGGCGGTGGCGCCGGGCCTCCTGATCTGCCTGACCTCCTTCACCCGCTTCGTCATCGTCTTCTCGATGCTGCGCTCGGCTCTCGGTCTGAACCAGAGCCCGCCGAACATGGTGATCACCTCGCTGGCGCTCTTCATGACATTCTTCGTCATGCAGCCGGTTTTCACCGATGCCTGGGAGGATGGCATCTCGCCGCTGGTGGAGGGATCCATCACGGAAGAACAGGCCTTCCAGCGCGCCGCGGAGCCCTTTCACCGCTTCATGCTGGCGAACACCCGGGAGGCGGATCTGGCCCTCTTCGTGCGGATGGCCCATGAGGGACGGCCCGGCGGTGCCGACCCCGCGGAGGAGGGCGCGGACGTGATGTCCGCCGCAGACAACATCTCCGGCATCCTGCCCGAGAACCGAGCGGACGTGGCCTGGTCCACCCTGATCCCAGCATTCATGATCTCGGAGCTCCGTCGCGCCTTCACCATCGGGTTCCTGATCTATGTGCCCTTCTTCGTCATCGACCTGATCGTGGCAGGGATCCTGATGGGGGCCGGGATGATGATGCTGTCGCCCATGGTGGTGTCCCTGCCCTTCAAGGTCATCTTCTTCGTGCTGATCGACGGCTGGTATAAGCTGGCCGGCTCGCTGATGCAGTCCTACGCAATATATTGAGACCCCCCATGCTCCTCACCGACGACAATCCACACCTGAGCGGCATCGAGAAGACCGCGATCCTGGTTCTGTGCCTTCAGGGCGAGGAAGGCCGCGGACAGAAGCTGCTCTCCATGCTCAGCGAGGAAGAGGTGCAGCAGGTCGTCCGCGCGATCGTGACGCTGGGCACCGTGCCCGGCGCTGCGGTCGAGAAGGTCATCGAGGAATTCATCCAGACCATGTCGAACGGGGCCGGCGTCATCGGCTCGGCCGAGGAGGCAAAACGCATCCTGGCCGGACTGCTGCCCTCGGAGCGCATCGACGATCTTCTCGACGAGATGCGCGGCCCGCGCAACACCCGCAGCATCTGGGAGGGCTTCAATGCGCTCAGCGAGATGACCATCGCGGATTACCTGCGCGACGAGCACCCCCAGACCATCGCCGCGATCATGTCCAAGATCAAGCCGGACGTGGCCGCCCGGACCATTCCGCTCTTCGGGCGGGACCGCATGGTCGACATCAGTCTCAGGATGATGAAGATCGACACGCTGCCACGCCACGTGCTCGATGCGATCGAGGAGACCGTCCAGGCCGAGTTCCTCGCATCCGCGACCCGCAAGGGCGGCCAGGACGTGCCGCAGCGCATGGCGGACATCTACAACAAGATGGACGCCGCGGTCTTCGAGGACATCTCGGAAGAACTCTCGAAGGCCTCGCCGGAAGCGTTCGACGAAATCAAGAAGCGCATGTTCACCTTCGACGACCTCATCAGGCTGGACCGGAACAGCCTGTCCCGCCTGATCCGCAACTGCGACGTGGCCCAGCTGACCCTAGCGCTGCGCGGTGTCAAGAAACCGGTCCGGGACGCGTTCCTGGAAACGCTCACCCAGCGCGCCCGGGAGAACGTCCAGGCCGAGATGGAGGCGGTGCCGCAGGTTCCGCTGAAGGAGGCGCGGCGCGCGCAGGCCGACATCATCGACATGGCCATGGATCTGGCACTCCAGGGTCAGATCCGGCTTCCGACCAGCGCGGACGAATTCGTCAGCTGAGGGATCGTTGAGAAAAAAGGGCCGGATCATCGATCCGGCCCTTTCCCGATCAGGAAACGTGCACCATTTAACGTGGAGCAGACCATCCTGTTAGCGCCTCCAGGTCAATGGTCACCTTGTTCCAGGAGCCGCTCGAGGTGGTGCTGCCGAAAAGGCTCGCGATCAAATCCTGCCCGGCCATGTAGGCACTGTTCGCGTCATTGATCGCGGCGTATTTGCTCAGGAGAGACTGGACCTTCTCCGGATCCTGCAGGTCCTCGATGTCCATCTTCCTCGATAGGAGCCGCGCCTGGGCATCGATATTGGCCTTGCCGAGGTCCTCGGGCAACCCCAGTGCCGTGCGCACCACCGCTGACATGCGCTCATCGGCCAGCACCGAATACCAGCTCTTCATATCGGCGGCGTGCTGCTCGAAATAGAGACCGTCCCCGACCGTCGCGCTCACCGCGGTCTGCGTGTCTATGAGCCGCTGGTCGATATAGCGGGCGACCATACCGTCCACCCATTCCGCCTTGCCGAAATCATCCGGCGCGGCGCCGTCGGATCCGAAGCCCAGCGTTTCGGCCATGACCTTGAAGGCGCCGGAATTCATCCTTGCCGCCAGAGAGGATTTCTCCGCGGGGTCCGTGACCAGGATCTTCTTCATCATGCCCTTGGCGTAGAGCTGATCCTCGAAGCCGAAGCTCTTCATGACGAAGCTGAAGACCTCGAAATCCTCGGTCAGCTCTTCGACCGAGCCGATCGAGCCGATCCGCTCCCTGAACGCGGCGATCTCGCGTCTGGAGGTGGGATCCTTCTCGATGTTCGTCTCGAACTTGTCACGCTCCCGCCCGATCAGCTTCAGCGCCAGGAAGGAGGACATGCCGGAGGTGTCGATCATGCCGCATCCCCCGCGGTTTCACGGATCCGCCTCATCAGCACATCCTCGTGTCTGATCAGCGGGATCGTCGCCCGCCAGGCCTTGTAGAACTCGCCCGCCTCGACCAGCCGGATGACCGTTGCGAGCTGCTCACCCCGATCGGCCAGGAGGATGCCGGACAGATCCCTGGCGATACGGTCAATCTGCACGAGCGCCTCCGCCCGGTCCGCCGGGCTCACGAGCGCCACCTGGATCTGCAGGCCGAGGCACCTGGCCGGGGTCGTGGCGGTCCGGGCCTCGAGGATCTCGTCGCCGCGCAGGACGTCGGCCCGCGTGACCACCTCGAAGGAAGCCCGCTGCGGGCCGTTGATCAGGATGCACCCGTTGATGATCAGCTTCTCGCCGGGGCGGAGCTTGAGGCGCAGGCTCATGATCCGACCCCGGTCGCCTGGCCGGAAAGGCCGCCGATGATGCTGTCGTTCATGTCGACCAGCGGCTTCAGGTCGCCCCGTCCGCCCAGGATCGCCGCGGTATGGCGCTCGACGAAGCTTGAGATCGAGATCAGGTCGGCACGAAGCGCCGGGGGCAGCTGATTGCTGGGCGAGATCAGGTCGAGCCGGATCACCATCCAGAATTTCAGGTTGTCGGCGAGCGCATCGCGCAGGCCCTCGCTCAGCATCCTCAGCCTGTCGATCTTGTCGGCCGTGTCGAACGCGCCGATCATCGGGAAGAGCCGCCCGTTCAGGCGCGACAGGATCTGACGCTCGGTCTCGCGCGGGGTCGCGACTTCGCGGATGGTGCGCCGATAGGCGTTGAGGCTCATGGTCTGCTCCCTGCTTCTGCTTTGGGATGGATCGCTGGTCTGGACAGGAGAATGGGGGCCGCCCCCACGGCGCGGCCCCCATGTCATTCTTCAGGCGCGCGGCCTTACTGGAACAGCTGCTGCACGTTCTGCGGCGCCGAGTTGGCGATCGACAGCGCCTGCGTGGCCAGGGCCTGCTGCGTCTGGAAGGCCTTCAGGCGTGCGGCTTCCTCTTCCATGTCGGCGTCGATCATGGCGCCCACGCCGGTATCGATGTTGTCGACGACCTTGTTCAGGAATTCCTGCTGGTTCTCGATCGACTTCTCCGACTGACCCAGCTTGGTGGCGATGTCGGTGACGTCGCTCAGCACGGTTTCGGCCGAGGCCAGGGCGCCGGACAGGAAGGCCTCGCCGGTGGTGCCGTCGCCGGCATTGGTCGCGAAGTCGGTCGCCAGCGCCTTGAAGTCGCCGACCAGCTTGTTCATGTCGTAGGTGCCGACGGTGATCGAGGTGGTGCCATAGGTGCCACCGGCGCGGGTGATGCCGGTCACGACGTTGCGGTCCGCGGCGATGGCCGGCTCGCCGGCCGCCTCGGTGGTCGCGCCGGTGCGGGTCAGGACGCCGGTCGCGGCATCGACGGTGCCGTCAGCCGCGTTGGTGCCGCCGGCGCCCAGCATGTCGTCCCCGTTGAAGGTCGACTGCGACAGCGTGGTCTCCATCTGCTTGACCAGCTCGTTCAGGTCGTTCTCGATCTCGGCCTCGCCGCCCTTCGAGCCCTGGGCGAAGGCGACCTTCTCCATGAACTGCTTGGCCAGGTCCTGGATCGTCTCGGCGCCCAGGCGGGCCGAGGCGGTCGAGTTCTTGGACAGGGTCAGGCCCTCGTTGATCGACTCGTAGACGGCGCTGTCGCCCTGCATCGTCTTGGAGATCTGGAAATAGGCGGCGCTGTCCTTGGACGAGGACACCTTCAGGCCGGTCGAGATGCGGTCCTGGGTCGTCTCCAGGTTCTTGTTCACGTCGCGCAGCGCGGAGAGGGCGTTCATCGCGGACGAGTTGGTGATCAACGAGGTCATGTGGCAGTCCTTTGCGTTCTTGCTTTAGCCGGTGCTTTGAGCACCATGCGAATTTTCGCAAAGTCGTTATAGGGTTCCTTCGGTTTCCTCGAGGTTTCCATAGCGCAGGAAATATCAGATTTTTCGCAAAGAGTGCTTGTCACCCCCTGTCAGATCCTTCCGCAGTCTTCCGGTCTTGTCATAGACGCCCTCGAGGCTCTGACGCTTGCGGATGCGGTCCACCTCCGAGAGGATGGTGTGAGAGGCGGCCGCCACGCCCGCGATAAGGTTGGCGTTCAGTCGCAGCTCCTCCGCCAGGGCGCGAAGGCGGACCTTCACCGCATGGATGTCCTCGCGATCGAGCTTCAGCTGCGGCTCGATCATCGGCTGGCGGATCGTCAGGAGCCGGAGCAGCTCCTGCTTCCTGCGAAAGTAGGCCGCGACCCGGCCGGTGTCGGCCAGCCGCAACGCGTCGTTCTCCAAGCGGAGCAGATCGACGGTTTCCTGCACCAGTCCGGAGAATTCATCGAGATTGGACAGGTCCTCGTCCGTGACGATGGCCCGCTCCCCGGCATCCTCATGCTCCTGACGCGCCTTGCGCTCGCGCAACCGGATGCCGAGCCGCGATATGGCCTCGCGGGGAGATACGATCATTCAACCCCTCCGCTCTTCTCCATGGATGCCCGGATCCGCTCCGCGAGCCCGATGCCGCCGGTCTCGGCCATGATGCGGCCGATCTCGTTGCCCAGGACGCTGCGGAACATCTCCTCTCCCATGCCGCCGTTCATGGTCTTGGGCATGGTGTCCTTCATCATGTCATTGACCATGGTGCCCAGCATCATGGCCTCGAACTCCGTCGCGGCATCCGCGGCTGCGGATCTCGGGGTCTGCGCCCGCGGCGCGCGCGCCGCGTCGAGGCCCACCAAACCTTTGGTGAGCGCATCCATCAGATGATCTCCAGGTCGGCGTGGAGTGCGCCCGCTGCCTTGATGGACTGAAGGATGGAGATGGTCTGGCGGGCCCCGATGCCGATGGCGTTGAGACCGTCGACCAGCTGGCGCAGGCTGACATCGCCGTCCAGGACCGCAAAGCCGCTGTCGACATCCTCCACCTCGATCCGCGTCTGGGGGATGACGACGGTGTCCCCCACCGAGATCGGGGCCGGCTGAACGACCGCCGCGCCCTCCTGGACTGTGACCGTCAATCCGCCCTGGGAGACGGCGACCTCGCCGATGCGGACATTCGCCCCGATCACGATCGTCCCGGATTTAGAGTCGATGACCACCCGGGCGGTGGTGTCCGGCGTCACGCTGATCTGCTCGATCCTGGCCAGCATCTCCGGAATGCTGGAAGCGTCGCGGGGCCTCACCTCGACCGTGCCCGGATCGAGCATGCTCGCCGTGGCAACCCCGCTGCGGGCGATGGCATCGGTGATCCGCTTCGCGGTGGTGGCATCCGACTGGCGCAGCGAAAGGCGGATGCTGTCCATACGGCCCAGGTCGAATTCGATCTCCTGCTCCACGATGGCGCCGTTCTCGATGCGGGCCACGGTCGGCACGCCCTCCGTCACGGAGGCCGCGTTGCCCTGCGCGCTGAAGCCGGAGACCGCGACAGGTCCCTGCCCGACCGCATAGATCTGACCGTCCGCGCCATTCAGCGGTGTTACGAGAAGCGTGCCTCCACGAAGGGATTTCGCATCGCCGAGCGAAGACACGACCACATCGATCGGGCTACCCAGCCGCGCATAGGGCGGCAGGGTCGCAGTGACCATGACCGCCGCGGTGTTGCGCGTCTTGAGCGCCTCGTCGGACAGATTGCCGACGCCGAGACGGCCCAGCATCCCTTCCAGGGACTTCCGGGTGAAGCTGGAATTGCGCAACTCGTCCCCGGTCCCGTTGAGGCCCACGACCAGACCGTAGCCGATCAGCTGGTTCTCGCGGACGCCCTCGAAGGTCACGATATCCTTGATCCGGACATCCGCGCTGGCCGGGGTCGCGATGGAGGACATCGCCAGGAGAGCGGCGGCAAGCGTGGCACGGAGCATCGAGGAATCCATCAATGAAGTTCAATTTCGCATTCTAGCAGGAATGCCGGCGCATCGCCAGACGCATCCTGCCGTTCAGCCCGCCAACGAGATGCGGTATCCCTGCCCCTTGCAGGTCGTGATCGGGTCGAAAAGCCTCTGGCACTGCTCCTCGAACTTCCTGCGGATCTTGAAGATGTGCAGGTCGACGGCCTTGGGCTGCGGCGGATCGCTGCTCAGGCCATAGAGCGCATCGTAGAGCGCCTGCCTCGGAACGGCCTTCGGTGCATGGCCGATCAGGAAGGACAGTATGCTGCGTTCCGTGGGCGTGAGATTGATCTCCACCCCGTCGACGCTGAAGCTCCCCACGTCCGGCGCGTAGCACAGGTCTCCGACCCGGATGACCCCGCTCTCCGGCTCGGTGAGCGCACGCTTGCGGCAGGCCGCACGGATCCGGGCCATGAACTCGTCGGGCCCGCAATCCGGACGGATGACGTCATCCGCACCCGCATCCAGAAGCCGTGGGGCATTCAGTGCATCGGCGCCGATGACGAGGATGGGGCTCGACGGGCTCTTTGCGCGGAGGCGGCCGATCCGCTCGGCCGCATCCCTGCGCGGGGCCAGGACGATCGGGACCTGGCCGGCAAGATCCGGATGCGCGTGGTGGAGCCCGTCGCATGCGTCATCGATGTCCACCTCCTCGACAAGCGTGTCGATGCGGCCGATCCGACCCCTGAACCGGGAAGCGGGCCATTCCGCGGTGCCGCAGAAATAGATGCGCAACGCAATCCTCCATGAATTCTTTCAGGATGGCACCCGGGCCTCTTCGGGCCCGGGCGGAACGCTCAGATGTGGTTGAGCAGGGACAGCTGATAGAGTTGCGCGGTCACCGCATAGGTCGAATCCAGCTTGGCCTTGGAGGCGGCCAGCCGGGTCGCCGCCTCCTCCGGGTCGGCACCCTCGACCTCCATGATGGTGTTGTTGTAGCCGGCAGACAGGTTCCGCTGGGAGGCGATCTTCGCCTCCAGGGTGGACTGCGCGCTGCCATGCGCGGCTTCGAGGGCGATCAGTCCATCGAGGCCCGCCCCGAGCGCGCCCATCTGGGATGCGCCGAAGGCCGCACGGTCGGCCACGCTCATCGCCTCGTAGTCAGCGTTGGCAAGCGCGCTCAGGGCATCGATCGTCGCCCGGATCTCGGGACTGTCGGCGCGTGGCGCGATGGTCAGGGCCGTTGCGGCATCCACGTCGATCCGCGCCCTGAAATCGCCTGTCGCGTCGCCCTGGTATGTGTAGCCGCCGGCACCATCGGCCACGAAGGGGGGCGTATCGGTCGCCTGGCCGGAGAAGAGGTATTCGCCCCCATATGCGGTGTTGAACTGGGTCACGATGCCCTCGAGCGCGGCGCGGGCGGTCTGCCTGAGCGTGGTCGGGTCGTTGATCCAGGCCTGGTCCTGGATGAGGACCGACTGCACATCGCGTGCGGTGTCGCGCGCGGCGCCCAGGAGGTTTGCGGCCGTGTCCATCTTTCCGGCGATCAGGGTGTTCGCCGTGATGTAGGTGTCCGCCACCGCCTTGCTGTTGCGCAGCTCCAGGCTTATGCCGGTCCGCCCGGAGCTGGTCTCGTAGACATCGCTCACCAGGCCGGTCGATATCTCCTGCGTGACCGACTGGATGTCGCCCTTGGTCTTCTTCATCGCATCGAGAAGGGTGTCGTATTGCTGCGCGGTGCTGACGCGGGAAATCGTGGTCATGGTTCTCTCCTGAATCAGACGGCCGCGATCAGGCTGTCGATCATTTCGCTGGCTGTAGACACGATCTTCGCGTTGGCCGCGTAGGCCTGCTGGATCGCGAGAAGGTTCTGGAGCTCCTCGTCGACATCGACACCCTGCATGTTCGAGCGCGATGAGCTGGTGATGCTGGCCGAAACGGACTGACGCTCGTATCCGGTCTCCGCATTCACGCGCTCGGACTGCTGGCGTGCCACGATGGAGGGCACAAGCGAGACCAAGGACCTCTGTGCGGATCCGTCCGCCACATCGACCTGGACCGGGGTGTTGATCGCATCGAGCATTCCGTCGATGATGCTCGTGTCGCCACTCAGGCGCGCCGGATCACCGCCGCTGTGGAGCACGGCCACCTCGCCGCCCCGGGCCGGATCCGCCACCGCATTGATCGCGATGCGCGCGGCCAGCCCGGCCCGGGCCCCCGGGTCATAGGCATTGCCCGCATCGGTGAAGAGGCCCATGCCGCTGCCCGGGACGAGTTCGGCCAGGCGGCCGGTGCCCTCCACCAGCCCGCCCGCGATCGTGTCGAGATCGGCCTGCCAGGCCGGAAGCGTGCGGTCGCGCATCTCGAAGAGACCGGCCAGGGATCCGGATGCGAACCCGCGCGTGGTGGCGCCGGGCGTGATCTCGATCCCACCCGCCCGCAATGTCCCGCCGACCCTGTCGAAACCGATCGTCGCGGCCTTGTTGTTGACCAGGAGCTCCGTGCCGCCACCGCTGTGGATTTGGGTCATGCCGCGGCTGTCCGTGGTGATCTTGACGTCCATGATGCCCGCGATGGTATCGAGAGCGCGGTCGAGCCGGTCCTGCTGGTTCGTCAGCTCCATGGATCCGTCCGGAGACTGCAGGACTGCCAGGTTGATGTTGGCCACCTCGTTCAGCGCCGCGTTGAGATCCCCGACATCCAGCACGATCGAGGCATCGACCTCGGAGGCCACGCCGTCGAGGACCGATGACATGGCGTTGAGGTTCCCTGCCAGAGCCTTGGCGGATGCCAGTGCCGATTGCTGCGCGGCGCTCGAATTCGGGCTGATCGCCAGCGCGGCAAGATCCGTGCTGAACTGGGACAGATATGCGGCCGGGGAGGTTTCGTCGTTGGGCTGGCCGAGGATGTCCGTATAGGCGGTCATCCCGTCCACCAGCTGCCGCTGATGGGCCAGATCCGAGATGTTGCTCCGGTCGAGCCGGTTCAGCATCTGGTCGACGCGCCGATCGATGCTGGCGATCTTGACGCCGCCGGACTGGAGGGTCTCGGTCTGGGCCGTCTTTCGGACATAGCCCGGAGTGTCGGAATTGGAGATGTTGCGCGACACGATCTCCGCCCGGGTCGCAGTCGTCCCCAGGGCGGATTTCGCCACGCTCAGTGCGGAATTGAGGCTCACGTCCTGACTCCGGATCAGCGCTTCATGCTGACAGCTTCCTGAAGCATGTCATCGGCGGTGGTGATGGTCTTGGTGTTGCTCGAGTAGGCGCGCTGGATGCGGATCATGTCCGTCAGCTCAGTGGCGATGTCCACGTTGGAATCCTCGAGCATGCCGCTGACGATGTCGCCCGCGGGCGTCTCGCCGGAGCCGTAGAGCCGCAGGCTGCCGCTGTCCTTGCTCAGCGCCCAGGCGTTGCCGGTCTTGGTCTCGAGGCCGGTCGGGCTGTCGACCATCGCGATCGGCACCTCGAACAGCTTCACCCGGCTGCCATCGTCATAGACCCCGTAGACCGCGCCCTTGTCGTCGAATTCGGTCGACATCATCTGCGCGACCGCGCGACCGTCCATGCTGAAGGTCTGGGGCGTGTCGTCGCCTGCGAACTGCGTCATGCCGTCGTAGGTGCCCGCCGCGCCGAGACCCAGGGTCAGCGTCTGCGGGACCGCACCGTTGTCCACCGTCAGCGTGATGACGCCGGTCGCGGGATCGATGGCGAAGGCCGAGGGCGCGGCGAGGCCCGCATCCTGCGTGCCGACATAGCTCAGCGGCGCGCCGGGCGTGAGACCCGAATCCGCGAACTCCGTCTCCACGGTCCCGTAGACCGTGCCGTCGGCGCCGGCGACGGTCAGCGTCCACAGGTTGTCGGTCGTATTCGAGGCCTGCCAGCTCAGCCTCATCTCCTCCTTGGCGCCGAGCGCATTGACGAAGGACATGGTCGAGACGATCGGATCGACAGCCTGGCCGGTGCCGGTGTCGTAGGAGGACAGGTTGCCGGATACGGTCCCGCCGGTCGTGGGCGTCGTCGTGATGCCCTTGTCGGAGACGTTGACGGTCGAAAGCGAGCCGAAGCTCGTCCGGTCCGTCGCACCGACGCTGCCGGTGATGTCAGCCTCGAAGCCTGCGAGGTAGTAGCCGGCCGCGTTGACCAGGTTGCCTTCCTCGTCCGCAGTGAAGGATCCGGCCCGGGTCAGCATGAAGTCTGTCTGGTTGGTCGGGTTGGGCACCTTGGAGACGACGAAGAAGCCCGACCCGGAAATGGCCAGATCCGTGCCGCTGTCCGAGCTGGACAGGTTCGAGGAATTGCCGATGGTGTTGCCGGTCTGGGTCGTGACGCTCTTTCCGGAAGCAGAGCCTGCGCTCAGCGTGACGAAGTTCTCGAAGCTGCGCTTGTAGCCGGTCGTCCCGCTGTTGGCGATGTTTTCGGCCACACGGGTCACAGCCCTGGAATTTGCGCCGAGACCGGCGACGGCCGTCTCCATGGCCTGGGAAATCGACATGGGTTGGTGGTCCTCTCAGTCTTATTCGGTTTCTTTATTCGCATCGTCGGCCGAAGCCGTCTCCGCCCTGACGCGTTCGGCAAGCGCGGCGGCGGTCTCGAGCATCTTCTCGGAGACCTCGCCGTTGAAGCGCGTGAGATCGGGCGCCTCGCGCAGGGATGCGTCCAGAAGCGCGTCGAGATAGTCCCGTTCTCCGCCAGGCATGTCTTGCGTGTCAGATCCGAGCCCCTCGTGGACAACGGATTTCGCATGATGATACCGGCTCCTCATTGCCATTGGAAGGGTCTTGCCGGTGGACAAGTGTCGATCCCAGGCGGCCAACGCGGCATGAAGATTGCCTACCTCGAAATGGATCCTCCCGATATGAAGGTAGTCGTCCCCAGTAAAATAAGGGGTTTCACCGCCCTCACGCGCGATCTTTTCGAGTTCCGCAGGTCCCGCGACACGTAGCGCGGCCGAGAGGATCTGTGGCCTGTCGCGGATCTCCGGGCCGAAATCATCGAGCAATGCGGCCAAGACGGGCCGATCTGCGGGCCCGAGGAGCCCGATCAGCCCCTCCAGCGTGGCTGAGCGGTCCGGGCGCGAAATTTCCGGATTTTCTGCATCGTCAAGAGCGAGGATCGCCTCGTATTCGCTTCTGGCCATCATCGTGAGCCCCGCATCCGCGATCTTCGAGGCCAGCATGTTCCTGCTCCGGTGCCATCCGTCCAGGTCCGCCATCGAGGGCTCCAGCTCGCGCAGGAGGCGGACTGCATCGGCAAGTTGGGCAGCATCGCCGTCCAGCTCGTCGATACGGCGCGCAAGGATGCGCACCGAGCGACCACGGGCCAGCTCGGCCTGCGGCTCCAGGGGATATTCGATCAGGATCCGCGCCATGGCCTTGAGGGCGGCCGGTGCATCTCCCAGGCGCTCGGAGACCTCGGCATGACGGGTCAGGAGCAGGAGCGCGAGGCGGTCTCCCCGCCATTCATCGAGGCCCGTCGCGATGAGCCGCTGAAGGTTTTCGAGCGCGGACCGCTTCTGCCCGGGCTCGTCGAGAACCAGTTCCGCGATGCCAAGCCTGGCCCTGATCGCATATTCTCCGCGCTGCGCCGCGGCCTTGCCGTATTCGACGAAGGCGTCCTCGGAATGCCCCTCCATGCGGAGGATCTCGGCATCGAGAAAATGCCCGAGCGCTGTTCCTGCGACACCGGATGTCTGCTTGGTGATGGCGTGAAGTGCCCGCGCGGCGTCCATGTCGCCGCTCCGGCGGACGGCCTCGATCAGAAGCGGGATCGACCTCCGGATCACCGGCGCCGACTGGCGCGCAAGCCCAGAACCGACCGCCAGGACCTCGGCCCCCGACGGGTCGGCCATGGAACGCAGCGCGCCCAGCGCGGCGAAGTAGCCGCCGCTGCCGGCCGCACCGGCCTGCGGAATGGGGCCGATATCCGGCTCCGCACCCATCAGGCGCAGCGCGCCTGACAGATCGACGATCCTCGCGCGCTGCGTGCCTGAGAGCCCCTCCCCGTCCGTCAAGGCCACGATGCGTTCGAGCGCACCCGCGGATTCCCGGAACAATCCGCCGGCCAGAAGGACGCGGGCATGCTCGAGCCAGCCATCGATGTCCTTCGAGGATGGGACGTCGGACATACCCGCACGGTAGAGATCCGGGAAGTCGGCCTCGGCCACATCCGCGGTGTCTGACCAGGATGGCCGGGGCGCGGCGAGTGTCCGGTCAGGGGACGAAATGGCCTCGGGGGCGATCGGCCCCATGACCTCGAGAGGTGCATCTGCACCTGCGGCACTGTCCGGGAGGCTCTGGGCGAAGGCGGTCTGCAGGACGATCGGGAGGACCGCCAAGGCCCCGATGAGGTATTTTTTTGCAGCCATGTCTTCCAACCAATGAGCGGAATTGCTAGTATGCGAAAACCGTTGCGGAGGACTATACGGCCTATGCCTTGGAGCCGCAACCACCCAGCCGGATGCGCAGGCGCCGGAAGCGTTGAGGATTGATGGACAATATCGGATACATCTCGCTGTCCGCGGCGGCGATGCTGGAACGCACGCTCGACGTGACCGCGAACAACTTGGCGAATGCGAATTCCGGAGGTTTCCGTGCATCCCGCAACGCCTTCGAGGAACTGCTTGCCGACACCCGGCGCGCGGGCGACCGCGAGAACGTGAGCTATGCGCTCGACCGAAGCTATGTGGACATGTCCGCGGGACCTCTCGAGGAAACCGGCAATCCTCTGGATCTGGCGATCCGAGGCTCGGCATGGTTCGGCTACCAGGGCGCGGACGGCACCGTGGGCCTCGGCCGCGACGGGCGTTTCGCCGTGGATCAGGAGGGCATGCTGCGCACCTCCGCCGGTCTGGCCGTGCTCGATGCGGGCGGCGGCCCGGTCATGATCCCGCCCGGCAGCGGGGACATCAGCGTCGCTGCGGACGGCACGATCGTGAGCGAGGGGGGCGAAGTGGTCGGTCAGATCGGCCTCTTCGACGAGCCCCGGATCGCGGCCTGGCTGCCTGCAGGCGACGGAATGTTCGTCCCGCCTCAGGGCGCGGCCGAACTGGCCGCCTCGATCGACAGCACGATGATCCAGGGCTTCACTGAGGGCTCCAACGTAAATCCGGTCCTCGAGATGACCCGAATGATCGATGTCCAGCGGGCCTATGACCGCTCCATGACCGTCGCGAACGGCGCCGACGAGCTCCGCAAACAGACACTGGCCCGCCTCGGCAAGCCGTCGACCTAAGGATTGACCCCATGAAAGCACTCGGCATTGCCGCGACCGGCATGAATGCCCAGCAGGCGAACGTGGACGTGATCGCGAACAACATCGCGAACGCCAGCACGACCGGCTACAAGGCGGGGCGCGCGCAGTTTCAGGATCTGCTCTACCAGTCGCTGCGGCGCGAAGGGGCACCTACCGCGGATGGCGACACCCTGACCCCGGTGGCGACCGATATCGGTCTTGGCGTGCGCGCGGCCGGCGTCAAGCGGCTGCACACCCAGGGCGGCCTCACGCAGACCGGCAACGATCTCGATCTGGCCATCGAGGGCCGCGGATATTTCGTCGTGAACCGTCCGGACGGCACGGTGGCCTATACGCGCGACGGCAATTTCAGCCGGTCTGCGGAGGGCGAGATCGTGACGCTCGAAGGCTATCCGGTCGACCCCGGCATGGTGATCCCCGAAAACACCACCAAGGTGGAGATCTCCCTGAACGGCACGGTCTCGGCCTATGTGGGCGATGCGATGGAACCGGAGGTCCTGGGCGAGATCGGCCTGGCCACGTTCATCAACGATGCGGGCCTGCAGGCTGTCGGCGGCAATCTGTTCCTGGAGAGCGTGGCATCCGGCCCTGCGGCGATCCAGGTGCCGGGCGAGGAGGGAACCGGCCTCCTGCGTCAGGGCTACACGGAGGGCTCGAACGTGGACACGGTCAAGCAGATCACGGACCTGATCATGGCCCAGCGTGTCTACGAGATGAATTCGAAGGCGATCACGGCGGCGGACGAGATGCTGCAGACCGCGAACCAGATCCGCTGAGGTGATGTCGATGCACAGCAGAAGCGTGCGCCGCTCCGCGACCCTTGCACTCCTGCTTCTCGGCTCGGCACCCGTGCCAGCCGTCGCGCTCGACCTGCTTCCGGTCGAGATGCTGGTCGAGAACGAGCTGCAGCCGGTCTTTCTCGACCAGATGGTCCTGGAGCCACAGGCGGAGATCGCCATCGAATATGCAGCCCCGCCGCCCGGTGAGGCGGTCCGGGTCGAGGAATTCCGCTTCAATCCGCCGGATGGCCGCTTCATCGCGCGGCTGCGCATGCAGGATGGCGGGCATGTGGACGTCGGTGGCCGCGCCAGGTTGCAGGTCGATGCCTGGGTTCCGGTGCGCCGCATCGAGCAGGGCCAGGTGATCGCCGAGGCCGATCTCCGGGAGGTCCCCTTTCCGGCCGGCTTCCTGAACCTCCATGCCCTCCGATCCAAGGAGGACATCGTGGGTTTCGAGACCCGCCGCGCCCTCCTCCCGGATCGGCCGGTTCAGACGCAGTCCCTGATCGAGCCCCGCGTCATTCACAAGGGCGACAAGGTCACCATCCAGCTCGGCGGGGGCAACGGGCTGAACATCAGCTCGGAAGGCAAGGCGCTCGAGGACGGCGCCAAGGGCACCATGATCCGGGTCGTGAACACCACATCCAACACCATCATCATGGCCGAACCGATCGCTCCGGGCATCGTAGGCGTGACTCAATAAAGCGAAAATATAATGCGTAAAACCCTATTTGCACTGATCTCCCTTCCGGTCCTGGCCGGCTGCGCCTCATACGACGAGACCCGCAACCCTGCGATGCACGACATGGACCTGTCGGCGGCCTCCATTCCGGAGGCGCATACCATTTCGGTGCCGATGCCGGACCCGGTGCCCTATGTCGCGCCGAAGCGCGCAGAGGCCGCCTCCTTGTGGAAGACCGGATCGACCGGCTTCTTCGGCGATCACCGCGCGGCCCGCGTCGGGGACATCCTGACCATCACGATCGACATCGACGACGAGGCCGATCTCAGCAACGCGTCGAACCGCTCGCGCTCGAGCGGCAACAAGGCCGGCGTGGACGCGCTTCTCGGGATCGACGAGGCATCCCTGCCCGCGGGCGGCATCGTCGATCTGAGCGCGAATGCGCGCAGTGCCGGCGCCGGGAACATCTCGCGCAGCGAGGAGGTCAAGCTGCGCGTCGCGGCCACCATCATCCGCACCCTCTCGAACGGGAATTTCGTGATCGCCGGTCGCCAGGAGGTGAAGGTGAACAACGAGCTGCGCGAACTGCGGGTGGCCGGAATCATCCGCCCCGTGGACATCGAGATGAACAATTCGATCCCCTACGACCGGATCGCGGAGGCCCGCATCACCTATGGCGGTCGTGGCCAGCTCTCGCAGGTCCAGCAGCCCCGCTACGGGGAAGACGCGCTGGACGTGATCCTGCCCTACTGAAGATCGAGCCACGCCCATGCTCTCATTCCCGATCCTTCTGGCCATCCCGCTCCTGCCGGCCGCCTTTGCGGCCGGATGGTTCGGGGCCGGCTCCGTCATTCCGGAACCTGTCCCGCCCCAGCCGCTGGCTCCGGCATTCGTGGATATCGGCAACATCCATGTCCGGATGGCCAACCGGGGCCTGCCGGTCGCCTACCGCACCGGCGTCACCCTGGATCCGAACGTCATCGGCACCCCCTCGCTGGCCTGGTTGCGGGACCGCTCGCTGGGGCTGATCGCGCGCGCCGCGGAAATGCCGATGGTCCATTCCCTCCCGGATGCCGGGCCGGAGGCGATCTCGGAGGCCATGTCCAGCTACGCGCCGGACTGGATGCTCCACGTGCAGATGCTGCCATCGGATGATCCGGCCCTGAGCGGTATCGGGGCGAACCAGTGGTCGAAGGGCTCCGGCACTGAGCAGGAAGCGGAGCCGGAAGGCCGAACACCGGCGCCGGCGGAACAGCTCAAGGGTGATCTCACCGCTCCATGAGACGGCAAAGGGCCGGACCTCGACGAGGCCCGGCCCTCTGCACTGACGGCGCGCGGAGCTCAGCTGGCCCGGATGACATCCGCGGCCGAAGCGGTCCGACCACCGGAGAGGCGCAGGACGGTTTCCCCGTCCGAATAGTCCACCCCCAGAACGGTCCCGCTGGCATATGTGCTGTAGGCGCCCGCGGAACCGGTGCCGACGGACAGCGTGACCGTGTAGTTTCCGTCCGCCAGGACATTGCCGGCCGCATCCCTGCCATCCCAGGCCACATCCGTCAGCGCGCCCCCATCCACCGCGCCCAGCGCGATCTGGCGCACCGGCCTGCCGGCGGAATCCCGGATGGTGGCGGTCAGGTCGGTGGCCGAGCTCTCCAGCTCGAAGACGAAACGGCCAACCCCGTCCGAGAGCACGAACTGATCCGTGGGAACGGTGACATTCCGCCCGATCAGCGCGGTCTCGGACAGCGCGCCGGACATGGCCAGTTGCGAGCGCAAAGCCTCCATGTGCTGGTTGGACAGCACGGATTGCTCCACCTGAGTCAGCTGGGCGATCTGGCTCACGAATTCGGTCGACTCCATCGGCTCCAAGGGGTCCTGGTATTTCACCTGGGCAACGAGAAGGTTGATGAAGGTGGTGTAGTCATTGGCCAGCGACGAGAGCGCGCTGTCGGAGGCGGCGGCCCCCGGAAGACCCGCATTGCTCGCGGCCACGGATGAGACGGACATCTTTCAGCTCCTTCAGATGAGGATGTCGACCCCGCCCGGGGCCGTTCTTGTGTCGGCGGGGGCCGCCACCGCGGCCTCCTGCGGAGAGGCCTCGGCGCCCGGGCCGGCCTGAGCTCCCGGCCCCGCGGGCGCGCCCCGGTCCGGTGACCGGTCACGCGCGCCCTGATCGAACCCGGACAGGTCGAAGCCGGAGAGGCCCCGGCCGCCATTCTCCAGCATGCCGCTGATCAACAGCCGATCGGACTGGATCGCGTCCAGCACCATCGGGTTCTGGACCCGCATGCTCATGTGGACCCGGTTCTCATGGTCCTTCGATATCTCGATCTCGATGAGCCCGAGCCCCTGAGGCCTGAGAGTCAGGGTCGTCTTGCCGGTCTCGTCAACCGTGGCCAGGCGCAGCGCGGCGCCCACGTTGCCCAACAGCTGGTGATCGGTGCGCGCGAAACGCCCGGAGGCGGTCCGGGCCGTGCGGGCGCTCTGCTCGGCCACCGCGGCAAGGTCGTATCCCAAGCGCTGGATGGCCCCCTCCGCATCCTCGAAGCCGGTGGCGATGAATGTCTGCGCCGCATCGGCCCCCACCGGCGCGGCTGGCCGGGACACTGCCCGGACCTCGGATCCGGCGTCGCGCGGGACATCCGCGTCCTGACCTCGGGCATCAACGAGACGGGCGGGCTTTCCGGGGAGCGCCGGGTCCATCCCGGATGGCGCTTCGATCATCATGTCGTTGCCGGCCTCCGACTGCGCATGGCGGGCCTCGAGCCTCACAGGGCCCGGGGCCTCTCCGATGCTGGAGGACAGGTCACCGGCGTTCGGGCCGGACCGTTCATGCCCGGCGATGACCCTTCGACCAGGTCCGCCCTCCTCCACCGCAACCGACATGGCGGAGATCGAGCCCGGGCTTTCCGGGATGTCCTGACCGCCCATCCCCATCACCGGCCCGTCAGGCGCGGCCCGCAGGGGATCCACCCGTTCGCCCGTGACGAGCCTGGCCGTCTTCAGGCCGGGCACCTCGAGGGATCCCGTGGGGATGTCCTGCGAATTGCGGGGTGCGGGCGTCCGGATCGGGAATTGCTCCGCCATCGCGACCGCATGGCTCTCGCGAGCCTGCTGCGCCGTGACCTCGGATTCCGGCCGAGCGGCGTCCGCCTGCACGCTCCCTGCATTGCCGGACGGCGTCCAGCTGGTCGCTGGGGGGCAGGACGGCGCGCTTCTGCCGGTCTCCGGCATGCCTGCCGGGCTCTCCGGCATGCCTGCCGGGCTCTCCGGCTCCGCCCCCCGGACCTTGGTTACCGCCGCCCGGACCTCGGTTGCCGCCGCCCGGACCTCGGTTGCCGCCGGTTCGAATGATCCGGCGGCCGCTCCTCGCAGCACGGCGCTCTCCTCTGCCGCCATTCCGGCCTCATTACGGGCTTGGCCCGCCTCCGGCGGATCGAGATGCGGTCCGGGGATTTCCTGGAGCGCGGCCTCGTCGGGCGCGCCCTCTGCATCCGCGCCGACCGGATCCTGAGATGATCCATACTCATGCGGCGTCCTGCCTGCACCCGTGAGAAGTTTCTCGAAGACGGACCCGCCGGGCTCGGCAGGGGCATTGCGCGCGGGAGGCATGGATCCGGTGCCGGCTTTCGGGGCCATGCCGAGATCCATAGGCAGTCCCAGGCCTAGCACGACCCGACTACCGGTCTTTGCGGAAAAATCAACTGCGGTCTCTCTCGTTCTGGCGCTAAAACCGAAGCCGGGCGGTGATCGCGATGGCTCCACAACTTTCTCGGCACGGATGTGGCCAACCATGTCGACCCATAATGCTTGCTGTGCTAGTTTGGCTTAATGCTCATTTTTTCGCAAGATGAAAGAAGGGCGACAACGACCCATGCATTGACCCCCAGGCGAAGATGACACGCAAACCCGGAACGAACGCACCGATCGTCTACAAGAAGATCATCAAGAAGAAGGGCGGCGGACATCACGGCGGTGCCTGGAAGGTTGCCTACGCGGACTTCATGACCGCGATGATGGCATTCTTCCTCCTGCTCTGGATCCTCTCCGAGGCCGGAGAGGGCAAGAGCGAGGCGGTGGCCGCCTACTTCCAGCCGAAATCGCCACTGACCCAGATGGCCGGCAGCGGCGTCCTGGCCGGTGACTCCGTATCGGAAACGGACATCGTGGCCAATCTCGAGGCCGCACCGCCCGCCGAGGATGCCGCGGATGCCCCGCCGGCGCCGGACCAGGCCGCATCCGAGACCCCGTCGAGCAATGATCCCGATAGCCTCGGCGTCGCGACGCGGGCCGACAATCCCTGGGCCACGCTCTTCTCCGACGGCGCCGTGCGGCCGGAGGCCCAGGAGATCGCACCCGACGGGCTCGGCGGGCTTTCGGGGGATGCACGGGCCGCGGTGAACGGGCTCCAGGAGTTCGCCCTGGACAACGCCGACCAGGCCAAGGTCGAGGTCGCCGCCGACGGCACCCTCAAGGTCTCGCTGCTCGATGTGAAGGAGCGCCCCTTCTTCCGGAGCGGCAGCTTCGAGATCACGCCTGAATCCTCGGCTCTGATCGATGCGGTTGTGGCCGGGCTGGCCGATATCGATGGTGTCCTCGTGATCACCGGTCATACGGATGCGGCGCCCTTCAACCGCCCGGGCTACTCGAACTGGGAGTTGTCTGCAGACCGGGCCAATGCTGTGCGGCGGGCGCTGTTGGACCGCGGCGTCGATCCCGCCCGCATGGCCCGCATTTCCGGTCTGGCGGATACCGAGCCGGAGGATGCCGGCAATCCGCTGGCCGACATCAACCGCAGGGTCACGATCGAGATCCATCCGCGCTGATGGGCGCGACCGCAGGATCAGGTTCCGCCCCGCCGTCATCGTCGTGGCGGATCCTGCCCCTCATCGCGGCTCGAGGCCCGTTCGAAACTCCCCTTCAGGAATGCGCTCGTGCATGGCCAGGACCTGCACCATGGCGGTCTGGAGATCCGCACGCGCGAAGAGATGCGTGCCTTCCTCGTGATGACGCAACCACGCATCGAATTGCTCGTCGGCCAGGTTGCCGGTCTCGGATTTGCGCAACCCGATCACGGCGCGGGCGATCGCAAGGCGCAGGTCCGCCGACCCGGGCGTCCACACCGCCTCATTCGGCTCGCCCTTGTGGCGATCCAGCTTCAGATCCCCGTATCCGACGCCCCTGATGTCAAAGACGAGCTCATCCTGGCTTGCTGTCCGCCGAAGCCCCTTGTCCTGCCAGTCGCATACCAGCCCCAGCTCGATGGTCTTGTTCCGGGTGTTTCCGGTTGACCGCTCGATCACGCCGATCAGGCGGGACGGATCCGCCGCGATCGTCGCGAACCGGGCGACTTCGTCATGATGCCCGCTCAGCCAGAGATGGCGCAGGGGATCGTATCGGACCACGGTCATGGCAAGGCGCGGAGACCTGTCCTCCTCGGTGCGCCAGTAGCCGCGATCGAAACGGCCGGGCAGCACCGCGAAACCGGACACCACATGACGGCTCGGCATGAGCACCGTATTCGATCGCGAGGCGCGGTTATGGGCCAGGAGCTCATCCACGATCTCTGCCGCCATAGAGGCATCCGGGTTGAGCAGTCCCTCGAGCCGCGCGCCGGCCTCGTCCGCGGCCGGCCCATCCAGCAGGGAGAGCAGGTATTCGCGGTCTGTCAGAAGATCGAGCGAATATGCGGGCAGGTCGGGCTTCTTCCCGGCGGGCACCGTCGGCGCGGCAAGAACCAACTCGCCGACCTGGCCCGGAAGCCCGCTTCGCCCCATGCGCCGGGACTTGAGCTTGAGCCTGTTGCGCCCGGTGAGGGTCAGGATTTCCTGCTCGTCGAACCGCTCCGGGAAGAGGCCTCCGAGGACCGGGCTGGCTTCGCGCGAACGCAGGATGTCACCGTTGCGCAGGATGCGCAGCGTCTCGTCCTCCTCCGCGACGAGCCCCGCCGAGCGTCGCACCGCGTCCGCAAAGGCGATGATCCGGAGATCCGCGGAGCGATCCGGGAGCTCCCATCCGGCCGCCAGGACTGCCTCGTGACAGGCAAGGCGCAGGATGGCCTCGTCCGCGGGCCGGTGTCCATCCGCGATGATCCGGTTGTAGAGCGCATCCTCGATGCGTTCGCGTGCGGTGACCAGCGGCAGCGCCACCGAAAAATTCGAGATCCAGTCCCTGTAGTGCCGGCGGTCCCTCCGGCTGTCGATGCATTCCCGGATCTCCGCGGAGCCGAGATGGTCGATGCACAGCACCCCGTCCGCGAGCCCGTCCGGATCGGACGCTTCCCTCGAGATGCGGACCATGAGGTTCCAGGTCTTGCCCTCGTGCTTCCAACTGTAGGGAGCGTAGGCCTCGACCTGCACATGCAGCTCTCGATCCTTGGCCTGGACGAAGGCGGCTCCGTGACCGATCACCGGATTGCGGATCCGGTTCTCCTCGGAATGGACCGTGTTCGTCCAGGCGCCCGGGACCTCATCCCGCCTCGCGAACAGGTCCTTCCAATTGCCGATGACCCGGCTTCCGGCCCGCACGCCGGCCCTATGGCGCGCCAGACGGGACTGGATGTCCTCGCGCGACGAGGCAAGACCGATCTCCTCGTCATGGATGAAGCGGAAATGACCGGCATGCGTATCCTCGGTGAGCCAGTTCATCCCGGTGGGGAGGCTTCCGAAGACCTGCTCGCGTTCATGCGCGCCCCAGAGGATCAGCAGCACTCGCCTGTAGGCCAGGGCGACCTTGTCATGGTCGGCCCGGCGTTCCGCGTAGCGGACGTCATGGACGTCCATGGAGCGACCGGCCCCCGCCCGATCGTCACGGAAGATGCCGTCGATCTCGGCGCGCGACGGAAAGAGCCGCTTGGCGCGGGAGGTCTCCTCGTCGGCCACGATCATCGTGACCCGTTCGCCGTCGCGCACGAAGATCTGGATCAGGCGATCCTGTTCCTTCTTGTCGATGATCGCGAAGATTGCCGTCCAGTTCGCGGGGACCGGGAACGTGCGGTCGAAGCGACGCACCCGGGTGATGCAGACGCAGCGCTCGTAGGGCAGCATGCGGTCGCGCATTTCGGGATTCTTCTGCAGGAGCTCCGGCAGGCTGCCGAGATGGTCGGAGGAGAAGCCCTCGGTGCCCATGTTCGCGGCCCAGATCTCCTCGTCCAGGTAGAGCATCTGCTGCATGAAATGGACAGGCGCGTCGGCCGGCGCACCAGCGCCCTCGGTCATGGCATGAAGGGACACCCCCTCGCCCAGCCAGAGCTTCATGGTATGGACCGACCCCAGCATCCTTTCGGCAAAGGCCCTCTGGCGCGAGATGCCGGCCAGCGCGGTGGAGACCTTCTCCTGCTGATATCGGCTGACCAGATGCATGCCGGCGGTCACGCGGGCCACGCGGCCCTCCATGATCTCCCTTGTCGCCTCGGCCAGGATGATCTGTTCGCGGACCGCCTCCTCGGCGCGCCCGAGATCGCGCGAAGGCAGCAGCGCGGCCGGCACCATCGAGGCCTGGTCAGGCGGCAATGTCGGCGCCATCAGCGCCTTGGGGCCGGCGCCGCGATCCGTTTCCCGCCGCTTGCGGGCGACGATCTCCGCGATCTCGCCCTGTGCCGGCGGGCTGGCCATGTCTGATGTGATACGGCGCACGTAACCCATCAGATCCGCCTCCTCCGCCGCGCGCAGCTCGGCGCCGTCCGGGACCTCCGCCATGATCACCTGGAACTCGTCGACCCGCACCTTGACCACGGTGTCCCGCTGCCAACCCGGATGCCCGGCAAAGACCAGGGAATGGAGCTCGCCATCGATGATCACCGCCTCCGTCATCAGAAGGACGAGACCGTGCTCCGGCAGGGCCCTGCCCTCGGCCCAGTCCCTGGACAGCAGGTCTTCGGCGGTCCGGTTCGATCGCTCGGAGAGATCCGCGTCATACGCGTCGATGCCCTCTGGCGGGCAGACCCGCCACCAGCTCCCCGGCTCCGGAATGCGATCATGGAGCGGCAGGCGCTCTTTTTGACTGCCTGGAACCGCTGGAAGTGTCATGATCTTCGCTCCGAAAAGGATTTTTCGCATTGTTGCATAAGGCGAATGAAACGTCTATTGTCGAAAACGTATTCGCATACGTCCTGCTTGTCTTCGAATGACGGTGCGGGCATAGGGCCGATTCGAAGGAGCGGAAATGAGCGAACGACTTGAACAGTTCATCCGGGCGACCGGGTATGAGGGGATCGTGCGTCCGGAATGGGTTCGCATCCTCCCGGGCGATCGCTACGTGATGGCCAAACCCCTGATGTTTCACTGGAGCATCATCACCGGAAGCCTGCTGGATGAGACGAACTACGATGACCGGTGGTGCTACGCCAGCGGAGAGCGGGCCCTGGAAGCCCTTGCCTCATGGCCCCAGGACCCTCCGGGAGATTACGAGCCGGAGGGCTGGCACCGGCACCCGGCGACCGGACGCCGGCGCGAGGATGCTGATCCGGAGAGGGAGCATTTCGCCCCCTGAACTCCGGAGATGCACGGCTCAGCGCGCGAGCAAGGCAATGGCCTGACGCAGCTCCGCAGCAAGGTCCATGTTCGGCAGGTCGGCCTCGCGCACCTTCAGCTTCGTCTTGCGCTCCCCACCCGCCTGAATGAGGCCAACGCGACGGTCGACGGTCAGCGTCGCCTCGACGCCGCCCCGGATGGGGCTGAAGGAGATCTCGGCCTCCTCGACCCGGAACCTGAACGTGCCGAGGCCGGTCGGCCTGAAGTCGAACTCCTGAACGAATGGCTGCTTCCGGCGGGCATTGTATTCGACCTCTTCGGTAGCCAGCCTGAAGCCCGCAGCCTGCATGCCCTCAAGAACCGCCGACATTGCCCGGGTGGGCAGGATGATGACCTCATCCGAGTCCTTGGGGTCGATCGCATTCGCGATGTCGAGCTTCGTCCTGAGGACCGTGCGGGTCCTTCCGACGGAAAGCGGCGCCGCATCGGGGATGTCGATGTTGAAGACGAGCTCGCGGGTGTCGCCTGCGGCAATCGGGCCAGGCTCGACACGCCCGGAGGTCAGCAGGATCTCGGCCGGGACCCTCGTGTCGCCTTTTTCCACGAGGCAGTGGGTCACGAGCTGCAGTTCCACCGCCCTCACGATCTGAGCGGTGCTGCCCATGGTGATGATCGAGCGCGCCGAAAGAACCCCGCCGGCCATCACCCGCGGATCGTCCAGAACGGTATCCACCTTGGCGCCGCCGATGCCGATGCTGCTCATGAGGGATTTAAGCACGATGTTCTCCATTGTTATCGCTCAGGGTGAGCATAATCGCGTAATCCGCACACCGGAAGGAAGATGCGAATATCCTGATGGCTTTATGTGCCGGCATGGCGACAATCAGCCTGTGATCACACCGTCGGCCGCCCGTCCTCGTCGACGAAACACCCCGACCAAAGGATCCCGGCCAGCGCCAGGATCTTGCGCGCACCGTCGTCCCCGATCATCGGCCCCGGCAGGCGGCGGCCATCGGAAAGGATCTCGTTGCCCCACTTGTCGTTGATCGCGGCATCCCGGAGGCCTTTCGGCAGCGGCGGATTCACGATGCCGCAAGCCTCACGCAGGGCCTCGACGCTGATCAGCGTCTTCTCAGCCTCCAGGTGGCACGGACCGCATACGGAAGCCCCGTTGCCAAGGTAGTAGCCCCCATCCGCATAGAGCTTGCGGTCCAGGATATGATGCGCATCGACCGCCTGCGCCCCGCAGGCCACGCAGCGATGCCGGTCGCGCGCGAAGACAGCGGCCCCGAAGGCCTCCCGGCTCATGAGGCCGGTATGGGTTTCAGGGCGCCGGGGCATGGTCACTCGCCGCGGCACGGGCCTGCCTGCGCTCCTCGATGCGCAGCTCCAGCCGCTCCAGCTCACGGCGCAGCTCCACCGCCTTGTCCTCGAGGATCTCGATGTCGCGCTGGTCCCAGTCGGGCTGACCATCCTCGAAGACCGGGCTGGTTTCGGCGCAGACCATCCGGACCTTCTCGTCCGAGAGTCGACCGATGCTGACCCCCGCGATCCGACCCTCCCATGCCAGGGTCAGTGGCTCGCGATCCGGGACCTTCAGGATTTGAAGCATGGCCGGGGCGGCGGCGGCGAACTCCTGCTCGGTGAAAGCCGGGCATCCCCGACCCGGTCGGATCAGCCGGTCGGCCGCGGCCAGCGACAGGGCCTGCCCATGGGTCATGCGGAAGATCTGGGTGCGGTCCACATCCATGCCGTTGTAATCGCGCAGGACCAGGCGGTAAGTCCGGCCCTGCGGATCATCCCGGCAAAATCCGAGTTCGAGCGACTTGGCCATGAACGTCTCCATCTATGCGAATACCAGTATCATATCCTGTTTTGCAGTTGCGCCGCAATAGAAGATGTATATATTTATTCGCATAACACGCTCGAGAAGGGATACCGGGATGAATAGCAAGGACAGCACGCATTTCGCCGGCGACGCGGGCTCGCGTGGGGTCGTCGACGGCGGCCTGCGCGATCACATGAGCGCGGTCTACGGGATGATGGCGGTTGCGGTGGCGCTGACCGGCCTGGTGTCCTGGGCCTTCGGCACATCCCCCGCCCTCCTGGGCATGGTGGTGGATGCGGAAACCGGAAGCATGCGCCTGCTGGGCTGGGCCGCGCTCTTCTCGCCGCTGCTGATCATCCTGCTCATGGGCGTCGCGGCGAACGCGATGTCGAAGGCGGTCATGCAGATCCTGCTCTACGGGCTGGCCACGCTGATGGGCGTCTCGCTCTCGGGCATCTTCGTGGTCTATACCGGCGCCTCGATCGCCAGCACCTTCCTGGTCACCGCGGGCGCCTTCGCGGGCCTGTCGCTCTACGGCTACACCACGAAGCGTGACCTGTCCGCCATCGGCGCCTTCCTGGTCATGGGGCTCATCGGCCTCATCCTGGCATCGATCGTGAACCTGTTTCTGCAGTCCGGCGCCATGGGCTTTGCGCTGAACGTGGCGGGCATCGCGATCTTCGCCGGCCTGACCGCATGGGACACCCAGAAGATCAAGCAGATCTACCTGGAGCACCGCGGCTCGGCCAGCGCGGAGGATATCGGCAAGGCGGCCGTCTGGGGCGCGCTGTCGCTCTACCTGGACTTCGTGAACCTCTTTCTGCACCTGCTGAAGCTCATGGGGCAGAAGAAGTAGAGCCGAACCACCGGCCGGTCGCGCAGGCCCGGGCAATGCCCGGGCCTTGTCAGATCTGCACTCGATTATCGTGCTATGGGATTTGCTCGAACATGGTAACTTCGTGAAATTAACCCGATTCGGAGTATTGAAATGATCAGCAGCGCATGGCGTTTTACGTTTCCCTTTTTGGGCACGATTGTAGGGTTCTTCCTGGTTTGGTGTTCCTTCATGCAGTTCCAATCCGCGGGGGGGAGCCCGTTTACGCTGCCGGGGCTGGCGTTCTGGACGGCCGGGTATCTGATCCTCACCTACACGGTCTTTAACGGCCAGAGCGTGATCCTGGAGCTGGTCGCGATGTTCCTGATGATCTCCGGCTGCATCGCGGGACTGTTGGGCATCGGGATGTTCGTCCTGTGGATCTTGATGTTTTCGGTGGCCAACTCAAGCGGCAATTCGGACCTGGTGGCGATGGTGCTTCTGTCCGCCCTTGGATACGTCGTCATTCCCGCATATGTTGCCATGCAGATCATCAAAAGCCAAAGAGCATGAACCACCAGCCAGGGCTTACGACGGCCCGGGCGAGGAAATGCACCTGGTCGCCTCCGGGAAATACACGCAGAAGGGCGGGCCATTGGCCCGCCCTTCTCGTTACCTCCAGGGTCCAGGTCCGGGTCTGCTCATATTCAGGCGGGGAGACAGGCACGCCCCTCATCCGTGATGCGGTAACGCTTGTCCCGGCCATCGGTGAACGCGATCTTGCCGTTCAACAGGAGATCACCCGCGATGCGGCGCACTCGGGCATGCTCGGTTCCCACTGCGGCTTGTAGCTCCTGGACGGACATTCCGACGTCTCCGGCAGATGCTATGCGCTGCAGCATCATCATGACGTCCGGCTGGCGTGCCAGTGCGTCCCAAGGCGTCATGACCTTGGGTGCGGTCTCGATCTCCACGATGAAGTCCTCCTCCGCGAGGGGCTCGTTCTGGAGAGCAAAGAGCGCCACGACGACCCAGGCCACGCCGATGGGCAGCACCACCGCAAGGAGTATCGCGCCGACCCCCACGAAGAGCCACGGATGTCTGCGGAACGGATCCATGGCGTTGATGGACACGAGAAGCCGCATCTGCGCGTTCCACAGCATGCGGCAAACCTTTCCGGCAGCCGAGACGATGCCGGAAAGCCCCCCCTGCGCCTCGGCATAGGCGTGGTTGATGCGTTCGCTGTCTCTCTGCTTGCTGTCCATGCCCGCCCTCTCCGAAAATATGGAATATCTATGCGCCGTATCAGCCCGACACGCAACACAACCCGAGGATGTCCGCCGCCCCGGCATGCCTATTCCGACACCAGCAGACCCGGAAGCTCCGTATCCATGAGGCCGGCCATGAGGATCTGGCGGTGATCGGCTGCCCTCACTTCCCAGGGATATCCCAGGGAGACATTGCGCAGCCTCGTTCCTCCCACGACCGCATCGATCCGGCGATGCGTGTGTCCGCAGAGCCAGATGTCCGGTCCGGAGAGATGGATGAGCGCGTCGAGATCGGAGCCATAGGCGGGGCTGGCATCATCCAGGCGCCCAGACAGGCTGCGGCTCGGGACGTGGTGTGTCAGAACCACGGTCCGGCCGGCATGGGGCGCCCCCAGCGCGCCCGTGAGCCATTCGAGATGATCCTCGAAGACCGCGATCGTGTCTGCCGGCCGCGCCAGCGGTCCCGCGGCGCTCCGCCGGATGCACTGGTAGTCCTTGAAGCGGGTCGCCGACACGAGATCGAGGACATGCTGGGCATTACCGCGGAGCCGGAAGTCGGACCAGAGCGTGCAGGCAAGGAAGCGCACGCCTCCGAGCTCGAATGTGGTCTTCTGCACGAAATTGACCCCGGATTTTTCTGCGATCTCGCGCAGACGTCCATCACCGTCGAGGCGGAAGCCGTAGTAGTCGTGATTTCCCGGAAGAAGCCAGATCTTGGCCGGGTCGATCACCTCCCTAAGATGGCCGAATGCCGTCGGCCAACCGGCTTCGGGATCATTGCTGAGATCCCCAAGGATCAGCAGCGCGTCAAGGTCGCTCAGGTCATTGACCAAGGGGCCGATCGGATCGTGCCCCCCCGGCAACCACTGGTCGTAGTGCAGATCGGAGACCGCGAGGATCTTCACGGGGCGGGCATCTCCATTTCGGCTTCACAGCGGGCCAGCCAGGCCTCGCGCGCCGCATCGCGCAGCGCCGGGAGCAACATGAGCTCATCCGCGCCGAGCGCGGCGCGCTCTTCGGCGGATTCCTTCATGACGTCCTCGACAAGAGCGGTGATGAACTGGCCGGTCCGCGTCTTCAAGGCCTGTTCTCCCGGAAACCGCTCACCGGCGATCTGATCGATACGAGCCTGCGTCACGAATTCGCACACAAGCCGCTCGATGCTTGCGGGTGCCTCGAATTTCACAACGGCCGGTCTCGCCACATGCTTGACGGAATGGGCCTTGGTCTTGGCCTTCCAGGAAAGCTCCGAGAAGTCGTTCAGCGTCGCGTCCCTGAAGGCCATCGACACCGGCATCATGACGAGCCCCTCTCCGGGCCCGGCAACGCCGAAGCGATCCCGAATGTAGGGATCCTCCACCGCACACCGATCGACGTAGCCGTTCACCATCCCGGCCACCCGTTCCGCTTCCCCGTCGTCCAGCAGCTCGGTGCGCAGATCATCCGTCACCCATGGCACGATCTCGACATGCTCGCAGGGGTTGATGATACGCGACAGCGCATCCGGGCAAGTCAGAAGATCGGTGTTGCGCCACACGTGGCGCACGTCGATGCCACCACCCCCCGCGCGGTATTGATCCGCAATTTTCAGGGCCGATCCGCCGTTCAGGAACCAGGCCGCGAAGACGAAGAGGCGCGGCCGGTCGATCCTGGTGACCGCGTCCTTTTTCTGGATGCCGGGTCCGGCCCACTCGCCGAAGATACCCAGCTCTCCCCAGGCCATGTTTCGCCCGGCGAAAAGTGTAGCCTCCACCTCCTCCCGGATCCGTCCGTAACCGGACAACGCCCGGCCCGAGGCATCCCCACCCTTGCGCAATGCGCTCTGCACGATGCTCCGCCCCCCGGCATCGGAACGGGCGCGGATTGTCATGGAAACGCCATGCAGCTTGGGCTTGCCGCGCACAGCGAAGTCGGCGAGATGATCGAGGCCGTTCTCCATCCGCCAGCCTGCCCGCAGGCGCTGCTTGTCGAGACTGGTGATCGATGGCAATTCCATGAGGGTTCTTCCTTGAGTCGGGCAACCGTAGCTGCGGTAAAATCTGATATTATATTTTCACATTTTTTCAGGTCAGGATGATCGGCTCGCGCGCGATTCGCGCCGGATCCACTCCCGCCATGAGTTTCTGCCGCATCTGACGCGCGACGCTCAGGTCGATGTCACGCGAGAGCGTCAGCCTGGCCGGCACCGGCTTCTTGAAGATCCTGAAGTGGAAATGCTCGTCCAGCGACTCAAGCCTGATCCGCGGGTCCTCTGCAAAGAGCAGCCTTCGTCCGGCCTCACTGTCATCCGAGACCACCGGGGTGATGCAGAACATCTTGCCGTCCCGCTCGACGACGGAGTGAAAGACCAGTGCGGCACCGGTATTCCACCATCCGTAGACCGCGCGCGTGCGCCTGGTGCGATCCATCCGCACCGCCTTGTGGGCATTGGCATGGCACATCCAGGCCTCCGGCTGGAAACGGTATGCGTTCGGGATGCGCGGGATCTCCATGAAAGGGAGGCGCAGGGCATGCTGAAGCAGCAGCGCGCAGTAGGGATCATGCGGCGCCTCGAGCATGGCGCATTCGGCGAGGATCTGTTCACGGATGAAGTTCGGGTCGGGGCTGTAGCTTCCCAATTCATGTCTCGGAAAAAAACGCCATCCAGCAGCGCAACAGGATTATATCGCCCCGCACAGAGGCAGAGAAGCTCTATAATGATGGTTTTTTCTCATTCGCAATCCGTGAGCGAAATTGCGCCATATGCCTGGCTGCAGGTCGCGATGAAAAGGCCATGCCCGGGTGTGTCGGACTTGCATGCTGCCCGCCCCCACTGGGTTGATGAGCGCGGTTTCATTTTCACACCCATGCAGATACTATGCGAATTATGGTATGCGGGAGGCGGACATGCTTTGGCACGGTAGCAACAGGATCTTCAGGACATTCTCGCTCGACAGGGCTGGGCGCACGGATAACGCCTCAAACGGGGCACTGGGTATCTGGTGCGCCTACGAGAGCACCTACGACCTTGCGAAGCGCTTCGCGGGCGATAACGGCGCCCTCTACGGCATCGAGGAGCCCAGCGGCAGGATCTTCGATATGCCCGTGGGAGATCTGGCGAGGCACAATGACAAATGCAGGCGTCACGGCGATCATGACGGTCAGGTCGGCTATTACGATCGGATCCGTCGCGACCTGATCGATGCGGGCTACGATCGGATCGACATCATTGAGCGCCACGGCGGGGCCGACATGTGCGTTCTCCTCGAGCCTGAAAGGATCAGGATCCTGGAGCGGACCGTGACCATCATCCCGCACGACCGCCTTGAGCGGGTGCTCGGCCTGGCCGACGGCGAAATCATCGGTGACGAAGAATTTACGAAATATCATGCGGAGAACCGTCGCCGGCTGATCGATGCTCTGCGCCGACACATCTCGAACATGGGCGTCGAGGATCTGGCAGCGAACGGCAGCCGCAATTTCTCGACTCGGGTCGGCGAACTCAACCAGCGGCGACTGCCATTCCGCGATGCCTTGGATCGGCTCACCGAAAAGCATGAAGAGATCTGGCGTGACGATTGGGAGCGGATCGAGGCCGGTCTGTCAGACGCGGAGATGGCCGCCCCAGAGCCGGCCGAGGATCTTCCGGAGCCGGCCTTCTGAGGAGGCGCGATGTGCCTGCAGCATCCCCTCCGCATGAAGCTCTGCGTGCCGGACGGCACCCGCGGCCTCATCTGGCTCCTGCCCTTCGACGGTGACGGGGCCGGACGGCACCGCTTCAACGATCATGGGCATGCGATCAATTTCGTGCGCTATCTCTTCTCGCAGAGCAGGGCTCATCCCCGATCGCTCAGCACCGAGCGCAACCTCTTCAGGATCCATGGCGAGGATGGCCGCCTCCTGGCCGAGGCCTACAATGACGACCCGGCGCGGCACCTGGCCGCCTTCAAGGACAGCGGGCTCTTTCCCGCGCGCGACGCAAACCGTCAGCTCTGCAACGACGGCTGCTATCCGCTCTTCGTCTTCCGCATGGCGGATGGACCCTTCATCAGCAACATGCTGCGGCGCTCGGATGATGGCGTCCTGGAGCTGCATCATCCGCTCCTGCGGATCCTTCCGGCCTATCTCGCGCGGCACGGCCGTGACTGGTGCGAGGATGCGGGCCTCATCTCCGGCCTGATCGGTGCGACGGAGACGCTTCTCGATTTCGATCGCATCACGGATGAGACGCTCCTCCGCCGCTGCGAGGTGATGATCCAGGCCATCGTCCGGCGCCTGATGGGGGACGAGGAGAAGGTGATCATGACGGTCGCCCACCGCGACCAGGAGGCCCACAACTCGATCTATCACATACATCGGCTGCTCCGCTGCTGATCGTCTGCCCTCCCTCCCTCCCAAGATTTCCATGATGGATTAACACATGATCGTTTCAACGAAGTTCGGCCCGACACGTCTGTCCGGCAAGGATGCGGACGCCTTCCGCTGGCAGCTTCGGGAGGGCGGCGACCGTCCGGCGCGCGCCGCGCTTGCACGCGGTGTGCAGTTGGCGGCCGGGTTCGCGGCCGACGGCCGGGTGGTCCTGCCGGCCTCACCGGCCTGGACCGAACACCGCTCGGCCGAGGACGCCTCCGTGAACTGGACCCGACCCACCCCGGATGGCGGCATGCTGGAGTGCCGCTACGTGCGTCGGCGGCCGGAGTATTTCATCGCCTATGTCTCCGCGCATTCCGGTTGCCGGCACGCCTGCCGCTTCTGCCATCTGACGCAGACCGGGCAGACCACCTTCCGGGAGACGCCCCTCACCGAGCTGGAGGAGCAGCTGTCGAAGGTCTTCGACCACTACGACCGGCTTGACCGGCCGGCCCGGCGGGTGAACATCAATTTCATGACCCGCGGCGAACCGCTCTCGAGCCGGGTTCTTCTGGATGGGTTCGGTGCGTTTGCCACGATCGCGCGGCGGATGGCGGAGGCCCGCGGGCTGGAGCACCGGATCAACCTGTCGACCATCTTTCCGCAGGATGCGGCAGGGGTGGACCTTGCCGGCGCCTTTGGCGAGGCGCCGGTGCGGATCTACTGGTCGCTCTACTCGCTCGACCGGGGCTTCCGCAAACGCTGGCTGCCGCGCGCCCAGGATCCCCAGAGAGTCATGGCAAAGCTCCTGGAGTGGCAGGCCCGCGCTCATGGCGAGGTGGTGCTGCACTGGGCCCTGATCGACGGGGAGAACGACGCGGACCGGGACCTGAGCGCCATTGCGGAGTTCGTCCGGGAGAACGGGCTGCGCGCCAAGCTGAACCTGGTGCGCTACAACCCCCACTCGCCGAAGACCGGCCGCGAGGCCCTGGAGGCACGCTACGAGGCGGCGCTGCGGATCGTCGGCGCGGCGATGTCGGAGCCCGGAAGCAAGGTCGTGTCGCGGGTGGGCTTCGACGTGAAGGCGAGCTGCGGGATGTTCATGTAGCTACCAGACGTCTTCGCTGTAGAGCTCCGGCATCCGCTCCAGGCTCTCCCGGCTCACCTGCCCGAACCGGTTCGCCACGATCTTGGCGCTGGTCCGGCTCAGATAGAGGCCGCGGTGATCGAGAAAGCCCTGGTCGACATGGTCGACCTCGTGGATATCGATCCCGAGGCCGACCAGCGCCGCGAAAAGGTCTGCATGCCGGGCCGGCGCCGGCATGGAGAGCGTCACGTCCTTGATGCGCAGCGCGGCCGCGACGATGCCGCGGGATTGCGGTCGGTCCGCATCGCCCCTCACCGGGCCTGCTCCCTTGCACGGCCCACGAAGGCCCAGACGAATGGCGCGTCGTGGAAATGGGCGCCGGCCAGCCGATGATGCCCATCGACCATGAAGTAGCGGCCCGCGTCCTCGAGCAGGTAGATCGGATAGATCTCCGTCTGCCGGGCCCAGCCTTCCAGCCAATCCTGGCGGCCCGCGTAGGCCGGACTGCCGTCGCGGACCGCTCGCTCGTCCGATACTCGATGCCGCTCATAGGCCGCCTTCCAGCCGCCGGCTGGCTCCGCGCCGTCCTGGTTGCAGGCCACGAGCCGATCGAGCGGGATCCGCTCGCTGTGCCAGATGAATTCGTCGGCCGATGCGCCCTCGAGGCCGGCTTCGTTGGGCCCGATGATCCGGGCGATCTCGGCGGAGCTCAGCTCCGGAATACGGTCGATCCGAATCCTGTCTCCATCGAGGAGACAGTCCCGCGCGGTTACCGCGGCGGCCAGGCAGCCGATCCGCGTCACCACATCCGCCCCGCCTGCCGGATCCCAGGGCCGGGCAATGCGGAAGACGAGTTCGTGCTCGCCAGGGTCGAGGATGATGAATTCCTCCTCCACGCATGTCCGGCCGCCGACCAGCCTCACATCGTCCGTCGGGACCGGATGAGTGCCCTGGTGGCTGAGCTGTTGCGTAGGCATGATCGTCGTCACGTAGCCGCCGGGCCGGTTCACGCGCACCACGCGGAACGGCTCGCCCGCAACAACCTCGAGCGTGCCGCCCTCGTTCACTTTCCTAATTCCGGAAACCTTTCCTTGATTCAATCACGCACCCGATCGGATGACAGCAGGAGCGCCAGGCCGGTGATGGCGGCCAGGGCAGAGAAGCCCAGCACATAGGCGGGGCTCACGTAGCTCGCGTCGTAGCCGGCATAGACCGCTTCCCTGGTCATGCCGACCACATGAACCAGCGGGTTCCACCACAGGCCTGTGCGCAGCGTCTCCGGCAGCATGAGGAACGGAAAGAACACGCCGGAGATCATGAAGAGCGGCCGGGATCCGATGCCCCAGATCTTTTCCCAGGTCGGGAAGAGGCCTGCGATCCCCGCATTCAGCGTGCCCACCCCGAAGGCCAGCAGACCGGTCATCACAAAGGCGCCGGACATGGACGCGATGTCGATGCGCTCCTGTGGCGCCCAGATCAGCCGGATCGCGGCGTAGATCAGGGTCATGACGACGGCACTGGTGATCGCCGCCAGCAGGATCCGCGAGATCAGCACGTCGGGAATGGTGACCGATGAATGCTCGAGGAGCGCCTTCGAGGAGCGGGCCGACCCCATGAGGCGAGCCTGGGCCTGGCTCCAGAAGAGAAAGGGCAGGTAGCCGGTGGCGTAGAAGAGCGGGTAGACCGCGCCGATGGGCGGCACGCTCGAGATCGCGGAGAAGACCAGGGTCAGGAGCGCGATGCCCAGCACCGGCTCCAGGATCGCCCACGCATAGCCGCCCACCGCCCGGCCGTTCACGACGATCGCCTCGCGGATCATGAGGGCCGGAATGACGGTAAGTGCTGTCGGGGCAGCGCGCATGATGATGCCTGCAAGCGGTATGAATTTCTTTTTCCCATACTATCCCAAGGATGGAACATGAGGCAAGGCCGCACCAACCGCGGGTGCCGGATCCGTCTCGTGAGCCGCCTTCATACGCAGGCTGGCCGGTCCCCTTCCCGACTCCCAGCACGATTATGATGAGCATCGTCGACGTGGGATAACTGTTACGTTACAGATTTCGCACATTCACATTGCCGGTCAGATTGGTTCATGCCATTATGGATGAAATTTCAAACAGATTTTCCCATACATGACACGCACGATCGTCTTCAACCTGGAGCCCGGCGCGCAATTGCGCCAAGCCGCAAAGCCTCTTTCTGACCGGCCGCCCCTGACGCAGGTCGCACCGGCGCCGCAGACCGTATCCGCGCCACCACCGCCGGTGCGCCGGATATCGACGAACCGGCGCCGCCTCCGATGCGCCATCGTCTTCGGAGCGATGGTCCTCGCGCCGACGGCACTCACCGGCGTCTATCTTTGGGGATTTGCCCAGGACCGCTACCGGACCGGCTTCTCATTCTCCGTGCGCAGCCAGCAGGCGCAGTCCATGGGCGGCGGCATGGCCGCGATGGCCGCGATGTCCGGCGCGGGCGGCGGCGCATCCGATGCAGGCGTGGTCGCTGATTTTCTGGCGGGCCGCGAGGTCGTCGAACGCATGATGTCCCAGGGCATCCCGCTGTCGGAAATCCTGTCGTTGGGTCACGATCAGGATCCGATCTTCTCCCTGGCGCCGGATGCCGCGATCGAGGAGGTCGAGGCCTTCTGGGGGCGGGTTGCGCATGTCGAGCGCGACCCGCAGACCGGCATCGTGCGCTTCGGTGTGACGGCCGCGGACAGGGACGCCTCCCTGCGTCTTGCCAGGGCCGCTCTGGGCCAGGCGGATGTCCTTGTCAATGAACTCTCCGAGCGGGCGGTCCGCGACGCAACCCGCGTTGCGGGAGATGAGCGGGCCCGGGCCGAGACCCGTGCCGAGGAGGCCCGCGCGGCCCTGCAGGCATTCCGCTCGAAGCATTCCGTCGTCGATCCGGCCGTCGAATACGAGGGCCGCATGAGCGTGCTCACCGGCATGCGCCAGAAGCTCTCCGACACGCTGATTCAGCGTGCGGGGGTGCTCGGCGTCTCTTCCGACGGCGAGGCGGATGCCCGGGTCCGGGCGCTCGATCTGCAGATCCGCAATCTGCGTGAGGCCATCGCGGCGGAAACCGAGCTGGTCGGGGCAAGGGATGGCCATGCGTTGATCGCCTCCGGCTACGAGCGCGCCGTCTCCGACCTGGCTTTCGCCGAGGAGGCCTGGCGCGCGGCAATCGCCGGCGAGGATATGGCCCGCAAGGAAGCGGACGCTCGCCGGGCCTATCTTGCCGTCCATGCCGAACCCCGCGCGGCCGGCATCTCGGTCACGCCCAACCGGTGGCAGTGGCTGGCCATCGTCTTCGGGGGCTGCGTCACGCTCTGGGCCTTCCTCGCGCTGATGGCGACCGGGATGCGGGATCGTCGCTGATGATCGAGCTGCAAGGGGTTTCCCGCACGAACCGCGACGGTCTGCGGCGGACAGAGATCCTCGACAATGCGTCGGTCTGCTTTCCGACGGGCAGATCCGTGGCGCTCCTCGGCGCCAACGGGGCCGGAAAGACCACAGTGCTGCGCATGATCTCCGGCGCGCTCCGGCCCGACGCCGGCCGGATCTCGATCACCGGCAGCGTGTCCTGGCCCATCGGCTTCGCTTCCGGCTTCCATCCGGACATGACCGGATCCCAGAACGTCCGCTTCATCGCGCGCATCAACGGTGTCGACCCGGCCGCGCTTTCGGACTTCGTCACCGGGTTCGCGGGCCTGGGAAAGGCCTATCGTCAGGCCTACCGGACCTATTCCTCAGGCATGCGCTCGAGGATCTCGCTGGCCACCAGCATGGGTATCGGCTTCGATACCTACCTGATCGACGAGGTCAGCTCCGTCGGTGACGCATCCTTCCGCGCACTGGCGGACGCCACGCTGCGCGACCGGCTCCAAGGGGCCGGCGCGGTGATCGTCTCGCATTCGATGGGCCTGGTGAAGGAGCTCTGCCGGAGTGGCGCCGTTCTCCACCGGGGGAAGATCACCTGGCACGAGGACGTGGCGGACGCAATCGCCCATCATGCCGAAACCATGGGTCGCGCGGCCGCGGCCTGATCAGGGGCCCGGGGCCGGCGCCTCCGCATGAGTTTCCGGCGCCGCACGCGAGCCGGGAACGGCACATACCTCCGCCAGCGCGAGGGCCTCTTCGAGATCCGCGGCGCGCACCTCGTGCAGAGGCCGATCGGTCGGATCCTCGATCTCGGCCCAATCGTCCGTCGATCCCATGATGCGGCCGAACTCGCCGCCGGTGTCGTCCACGAGCTCGTGCAATTCGTCCCGGCTCATGATCCGGATCCTGACGTCGTCGCGCCAGACGCCATAGCGTTCCGCGATCTCGTCCTTCAGTCCGTCCTTCATGGTGCCATGATCGAAGGTGCGATCGCCAAGGATGTCGCGGACGACGATCTGGCCGTCGGAGAGGATGTGCCGGGAGAAGACATGGATCACCACGTCGACATCGCCATCCTCCGACTCCCAGTGCGCCTCTCCCGCATCCTGCGCCACCAGGAAGTCGCCGGGATGGGCCAGGAGGCAGGCCGCAGCGAAGACGTGGCAGGAACCCTGGGTGTAAAGCTCGAGATTGGCTTCGGATGGGGCGGTCATGTTCAGAACTCCGGCCCGGAGGGCGCTTCAGTTTCCAGTTCACGAAGGGCCTTCTCCCGAAGCCCATTCACGATGCCCTGCAGTTCGTCGCCTCCTATCCACATGTTCGTTCCGTTCGCCCGCGCGTTTCCTTTGTGCGGCCAGAAGTTGACCAGATCATCGCAGATTTCGCACTGGACCAGCCACGGTTGGCTCGCGGGTTGCGGGAGGTAGAAATCGAGGTCCGGGTTTTCCTCTGCGAAGTCGTGGAAGAGGAAGTTGATCCCCGCGGTCTGGTGCTCGGGGATATAGAGGTCAGGCAGACGGTCTTTGGCCGGGGTCCGCTCGCGCCAGAGCGCGATGGCCTCCGCATGCAGATCGCCCGCGGCGGCCGGCATAACGGCCACCGGGCCGCAATCGGGCTGATGGTTGATATCAGAAATGATCTGCGCCCGTTCCGCGCGAAACCAGATCGAGCGCGAGTTCGGGCCTGATGTCGTCATGAACGGGTGGTCTTCCAGGCCCGCCACTGCCCAACCGCATCCCGTCGCCGCCTCCAATGCCGCCTTCCGGAGAGTTTGCCCTGAAACAATCTTTCCACCGATGATCTCGTTTTCCGGATCTCCCGGCGCCCCGACCCCCGCAAGGCCGCCTTCCGGTGTTGGGACCAGCACATAGACCATCTGCGGGACCGAGATCTCGGCCGCGAAATCCTCAAGCCAGGCCGCGACGCGGGCCTCGCAGCTTTCCATCGCTTCGCGATGGTCCGGATTCATCCAGAAGACAGGATCGTGTTTCCAGGGATCTGCCAGCGCGGCCACATCGGCAGCCCCGGCATTCAGATCGAAGATCGAGCCATCCGGTCTGATGCAGAACTGGTGTTGCTCATTGCCGCGCATTTCCAGGCCAAAGAGCTTCGCGGCAAAAAGGGAGGAGAACTTGCAGCTGCCCGAGAGGTCTTCGGGCGCCGGGAGATTGCGTTCCGCGGCACGCTCACGCCATTTGCGCAGCACGAACTCGCGCGCACGGTCGGCAAGCTCCGGATTGAGGTTCATCGGAAGGTTCATGGCGCGGGGTCCTCTGCATAGCTTACTTCGCCCCCGCCCTGCAGGGAGGGGAAGCGATCCGGCTCGATCAGTCGCGCGCCGCGCGCGAGTGCCGGCATGAGGACCTTCACGATGAAGTGGTCCCAGCCGCCGCTGTAGTGCTGCTCGTCCCGGATCCACTCGCCATCCCTGTGCCGGCCCCAACCGATACCCTGGGTTTCGAAGTAGCTCCCATACAAACGATCCATCACGACGGCCGGACGGACGGCCGTCACGGCGCCGTCCTCCTCGAAGATGTTCCACATCGGGGGATGGTCGTAGAGTGCGTATGGGGAACGGATGTCGTGGGTCCGTTCCATGAAGAGGGCAAGCACGCCCTCCCGGATTTCAGCATGGCGCGCAGCTTCTGTGATGACCTCCGTCATGATGCAACCATCACCCGAAGTTCAAGGCAGGCTGATCATCCCTGGTGACCTCGAGAATATCGAGACCGAAGTCATCCCGCAGGCTGCGATAGCCGGTTTCTTCCTCGAGGCTCTCGTCGATGTCGAGCTCGATATGCTCGCCGTTGACGCGCGCATCGGTAATGCAGGGAATGCCGGAGTCATAGCTCCCGTCGCACCAGGTCGCACCGATTACCCAGGCATCGTCCGCCAGACGGGTGATGGCCACCTGTGAGCAGTGGTCTTCACGCTCGATCATGGCCATCATGCGGGCCGTGTCCCGGCTTTCGACGATGGTGATCGTGCGGATGCGGTTCGATGTCCCGTTCAGGCGGGCCATTTCCATGTCCTCCATGGACTGGATCTGCCGCGCCTCGAAGGCATCCGGCACATCGCCGGCCGCGGAGTCCCAAAGGACAGGAACATCCTCGCCATGAACATTGATCAGGTGGAGCTGAACGGACATTTGCATTCCTCATTTCGCTTATTGGTCCGACGATATGATCATCAGGCGAAAATCGCAAAGCCGCTCATGTGCCCTCGGTCTCGCGCGCGGCGATGCATGCCTCCGTCCACTCCTTGAGCTCGGCGAAGCGTTCAGGATCCCCGGAAGGGTCAGCGTCATGCTCGGCCTGCAATCGGCTGACATGCTCCATGGCTTCGTCGACCAGCTCGGGGGCGAAGATCCGCATCCGTGCCAGGAGCACGCCGCGGGAGAGATTGAGCCGGCTCAACTGCCGGGTCCGTTTCTCACGCTCCTTGTCGCGAGATGCCCGCATCTGGTCGAGCTGTGTCTTCAGCGAGACATTCTCACGCTCTATGCGCTCGAATTCCCGGTCGCGCGCCGCCTGCGCACCCGAGGACGGACCCGTCGGCCCGACCTCCGCATCCCAGGCCGCGTCCTGCTGGCCCATGGGGCCGGCGCGGCGCATGATCTGGAGCCGAAGACGCAACGCGAAGCCGAGATTGCGCCGCTTGGCCGCCAGTGCCCGGCTTGCGCTCCTGAGCCAGTCATCCCCGCGATCGAGTGAATCCCGTGTCCTGGATCTCTCGATCTGGGCAGCGATGTCGATGATGTCGATCTCATGGGCTGCGGCGTAGGCCTCGATGCGCTCCAACGTGTCGGAACGGCCCAGCCGGTCGCTACCCTCAATCATCGCGGCGTCCGCGAAGAGCCGAAGCTGCTCGGACAAGCGCGCACGGCCGAGCACCTCACGGATCGTCGCCATATAGAATTCGTATTCGCTGTCCCCGTCAGCGGGCGGCGTCCTGCGATGCGCCTCAAAGGAGGCCGCCTCCTCCTCCCCATCAGACCGGGCCAGTGCCTGCGCGATGCGGAAGATCAGATGCTCGAAGGCTGCAGGGTCGAGATCGGACTTGTATCCCTCGCTCATGACTTGATCCCCACATGCAGCTCGGCCCAGCCGGTCAGGTCCATGGGGTCTACGGGAACCTGCCGATCAGGGAGATCCAGGATCCATCGTGCAGATCCCGTATCTCCGCCAGCATGGCGCCCAACCGTGACCCTTCCGGCAAGGTGAGCCAGGTCCGAGCGACGGGTAGCGATGTCGGGCGCCACGATGACCAGGACGAGCCGGTCATCCTCGGGCGGCGCGATCGCCGGGCGCGGCGCGTCGCGCTCCGCCTGCTCCCGGCGCCGCGACGCGTCCGGCGCGACGAATGCGGCTTCGCAGGCCATGCAGTGGGGCTGGCGCTTGGGCCCGATGAAGGGGCTGCGGCAATGCAGGCATCGCCAGATGATGTAGTCCTCGTTCGGCCAGTCCGTTTCCGAAAAGAGACGGTCAGCCATCTCGGTGGTCATCTCGTATTCGAATTCGGAGCGCTCCTGGTCCATGGAGCCCGTCATCCGGGACTGATCGAAATAGACCACGGTGATGTCGCGCCGCTCCTCCTTCAGCGAGGCAGCGATATGGCGGCCCTGCATCGCGAAGGCGGTCCATTCCTGAGCAAGCTCGGCTGCAGGCTCGCGAACGGCGCGTGCGGACAGCTCCTCGAAGCGGTCAGCCCAATCCCGCATGCGGCCCTTGAGGCGGGGGCTCATGGCGACCTCTTCGAGACCGAGCATCGCGCCATCCCTGCCCCATAGCGGATCGGCCGAGTAGTCGCACATCACCCTGACCCAGGTGATCCTCTCATTCGAGTCGTCAGTGGATGTCATCTCAGTGCTCTCCGTCGGTTCCGGATGGAATTGCCGCTCCCTCCGATCCATGCAGGATAAGCGAACTTATATTTTTTCGCAATCGTATCGCCGCATGTTTATGCGAAAAACAGATACATTGACGACGAAGCTGTTGATATGTTAAGGTCAAAATTATTCGCAAACCAGGCAAGACGCATGACCGATTTCGACAACGCCGCACATCTGCACATGCATCAGGTCGTAAAGGCCTTCAAGAGCGGCGACCGCGAACACCTCGGGGAGCTGGTGATGCGCATTCTCGCCACTGGCGACCTCGACGGCAACATGATCGGCATGGCCCAGGGGGAGATGAACGAGAAGCAGTTCGAGAGCTTCCGCAGCTATCTCCGAAGCTTTGTTTGCGAAAGCCGGATGACAACGGACGGAGGGCAGAGATTCGACTTTGGCGTCTTCGGCATTCCCTATCAATCCGCAGAGCCTCTCGGCCCCTTTCTGTCGAACGCGGTCCGCAACGCGCTTGTGGAGGCCATGCGGTCCTGTGCGCTTTTCGATGCCGGCAGCCAGGTCTTTCTCATGGAGCGGATCCTCAATCCGATCGAAGTCGGCATGATTTCCGAGAGCGCCATCTTCGAATACGGGCTGAACACCGCGATGATGGTGGCGTCGGACATGGTGAAGGATGCGGAACTTGCCGCTGTCGACCTGGTATCGGATATCGACCCCTTCCCGCCCATGCCGATGACGGTTGGCCTCATCCTGGGCGTGCGGGTGCAGAGGGCAGAGGCGGACGCTTCGAAGGCGCTGGACCGGGTCTTCTTCGGTGCGGATTACGAACTCGATGACGAGGATTTCCCCTGGAACGACCAATGGAAAAGGGCCGTCTCCGGACTGATGTCCTCCCATTCCATCCGTTTCACCCGGCCACGTCCCTGGACCTGGGCGCCCCGTCCGCAGGTCGATCTCGGCACGGAGCCCGAGGAGAAATTCGAGGCCGCGGATCCGGTGCTACGCCTCGTCGAGGCCGCCCTGCCCTTCGCCACGGCCGGACTCAATCAACTTGAGGTCCGGCCTGGCGAGGACGGGGGATGGGTTTGGGGCGGAAAAGAGCAGAACCAACGCATCCATACCTGGTTTGGGCCGAGCGAGTTCGGCAATCTCATGGCCGCGCTCGAGGATTTCGGCGTCCACATCCCCGTCGGGGAGGACGGGTGATGCGGATGTTCATCCCCGAGATTGGCACCCGCATCCGCCTCGTCGCCGATTGGACCTTTCCGCTTATCCGGGAGCGGCGCAACGATACCCTCTTCGGCCCACTGGCCGCGCTCATTCCGGACCATATCGGCCGCATGGAAGCGGAGTTGCAACAGCTCTACGAGGCCATGCGGGTCGATCCGCCAGGCATGAACTACCCGGATTGCCATGCACGCCGCGCACGGATGGCGCAGGAGGCTCGCACCCATGTCCGGCTCGACTTGGTTCTCCCCGCCGGGAGCGAACTCACGATCGACCGGCTCTATATCCGCAAAGGTGTCTCGGACCATTCATCGATCAGCTTCAACCTGATCCGAACCGCCCATCCCGACCTTCAGATCCGTGGTCGCAAGCGTTTCTGGGCGATGCTCGAAGACGTGAACCGGATCGAGTTCGACTTGATCGCGCAGTGAGAAAGGCCCCGGGGAAGCCCGGGGCCTTTTCTCTCATGGGTTGCCGTCGCGGAGCAGCACATTGCCATCCATGATGCCGCGGGCCAGGTCCAGGGCCTCCTCGAGAGAGCCCGCCATGATGATCTTGCCGGATTTCGCGATCGAGAACGCATCGATGCCGACACCGATCACATGAACGCCGGCCGCGAGCGCAGCACCGACCTCGACCCAGGCCCCCTTCAGGACCTCGCCGGGCTCCATGTAGACGATGCAGACCTCGGCCGAGACCACCTCGGAGAGGCAACGGTCCCAGAGATCCGGCCAGTCGAGCGTCGCGCCGACCTCGGATTCATCGATCCAGGTTGAAATGATGGGCCAGCCCTCATCACGCAGCGCCTGCCAGCGCGAACCATGGGCCACGGCCTTCGAGGCCATGTAGATCCCTTGGCGATCCGGGCTCTTTCGCGCCGAGGGGCGCCGCGCCCATACGCCGGGATACGCCTCCACCATCAGGTCGAGAAATCCGTGCCGGCGGAGATCCCGGTCGTGAAGTGTCCAACCCTGATCGATCAGGCGGGTGATGCCGGGAATGGAGATTTCCAGCGCATCGCGCAGCAACCTGCGCATTCCGACCATCTTGTCGGTATCCTGCGGAAAACCATGAACCAGGGCAGACAGGCGTCGCACCGCTTCGGAGGCGGGCTGCTCCGGAATCTGCCCGATCAGGATGCCAGCATCCTCGAGCGCGCTGATGGCGTCCAGTCCCGATCGATCGAGCTGCCAGATCCTCACGATCGCGAGGGTCAGACGCGCGTGGGCGGCCGGCTGCGCAATCACGTCCCCCGCCTTCTGCGCTTTGATCAGATCCAGGACAAGTCGCGAGCCCGCAAGCTTGGGATTCTCGTAGGCGTTGAGGCCTGCCGCGCAAGGATCTCCCATTTCGCAAGTGTCGATGGGGGCCTGAAACCGGTCGAGCCGCGACGTCGCGGTGCAGGCCTTCATGTCCAGCGGATCCATCATTCACATCCCCCACCGCCCGAATCCCCGCCGCCGCCGTAGTCACCCCCGCCGCAGGACGAGGCAGATCCATGGGCCGCGCCGGAATAGGAGGGATCACTGCCATAGGCGCCACGGTCGTGATGCGCACCCCCGAACCGGCGCCGACTGCGAACCGCGTCCGCATGACCGCGCGCCGCAGGGTTTGACGAGGTGTCGTGTCGGCCCGCACGTCCAGCGGTGTCATAGAATTCCGGAGGGCGGGTCTTGCCGGCCGCGCGGATCTTTCCGACGATCATGCGCCGCAATCTCAGCAGCACGTATGATGCCAGTAGCAACTGGCAGAGGATGATCAGCAAATCCATGATGGCATTGTCCCGTGTCGGTTGCAGTTATAGTTATTCGCTTATTCCTAATTCGCTGTGACTGAGTGCGAGGCTGGTCCGGAAGTGTTCGGAATGACCGGAGGGTGGTGATCCTCGGGTCGTCTGTGCTCAAGCCGCAGCACCTCCTCGCCGGGGCCGCTGACGCAGACCGCATGCTCGCTCCGGAGGGGGGTGGCATGATCGGAATGGCAATAGGTCTTGCCGGGCGGCGAACCGACCAGGGGGTGGTCTGCGGCGTCCTTGTGAACTGAGATGGGCTGAAGGCCGACGAAAGCGATGGTGATGGCGGGCAGGATGGACGTGAACATCAGATCCCGCCCTCCAGCAGTTCGGCGATGCTGGCGTCGATCACGTCCGGCTCGGCGAGGCCGATATCCTTCCCGTTGACGAATGCTCGCGGCATGGCGCCATCCGGCGCCGTCCCTGCCGCGCGGCTGAGCCGCAGGGACAGGTCCCGGTCCGTCATCACCCTCATGATCTGCGATCTCGGGACCCCGTGATGCTCGACGGCCTGAACGATCGCCGCCGCGAGCTCGTCAGCCCCCCCGCGGGAGCCGATATCGCTGACGCCCATGTAGAGAGAGCTCGCCATCTGCCTGTAGAGCTCAGGGCCGCCGCTACGCGCTGCAAGCGCGGCCCAGAGGGCCTGGCGACCATCGCAGATGTCACGGATCGTGAGCCGGACGTTCCCGGCCGGGACATGCCTGTCGAAGAGAAGCGCCGCAAGGGGATCGAACCTCCAGGCGGATTCGACATCGGAAAGATTCATCCAGAGAAGGATATCAACTTTCGCATCATGCTTTCCGAAGGTCATCTCCAGACCGCTCCAGGTTGACCCGGTGGTCGGAAGCGCGGAGGACGCCTCACCCCCTGCCAGCAGTCCCGAAGGAAAGATGCAGGCCCCGCCGATGACCGGAAAAAACCCGCGTCGACGCATATGGCGTTCCGCGACAGGCACGATACGGTAGCTCAAGGTTCAATCTCCGTGGCGTGCGCATGCAGAGCATACGCAATTACGTTTTCGCATTATCTGTGATTTCCGGGCGGCTTGCAAGGAGCGGCGGTCGCATGTGGAACGATGATCCGGCGCAGAGCGTCATGAAATCGGTTCGTTACGCGTCAAATCACTGATAAAACAGAGTTTTCCGAGGGTGTAACAATGTCACGGACGTAACGCTGAGGGATGAGTGTTTGTGTGCGCAAGCATGCGTATGACTCTATATATTCATAATTCTATCTTGTTACAAAATACATACAACAACACTTAGATGATAAGAATCAGCAGCTTGCGAGCGTAACATGAAGTGTCACGTTCCGTAACATCGTAACACCCATGAAAGCATTACACTTTCCTGGACGCAATGCGCAGGTCCCGGACGAATTCTGGCTCTGCCTGGCGATCAGAAGCATGAGCTCAGGCTGCTGTAGCAAGGATTCATCGTCGGAATACAGCGATGTAACGAGCGATGTCCTCGAAACGGACCGAAGGACATGAACCTCCCCCACCAATGCCGTGGCTTGGAGGGGGTTTCGGTCTCAGGCCGCTAGCGCGTCTGAGACCCCGACCGTCCCGGCCGGGTGACCGTTGCCAGGCGGGCCGAGGTCGGGCGCATCAATGCGCGCCGCCACCTCGGCCAGCCCCCAACGCAGCAGGGTGAGCGCGGCCGCCTCGTCGCGGCCAAGGCTGCACCCGCAGGCGTCGCAGTCATGACGGCGGACCGACAGCGCCTTCTTCCGGACCGCACCGCAGTCCGGACAGCGCTGCGACGGCTTCAGCCGTCTCGTGTCCGCCTCGAGAAACTCCGAACCAGCCTCTGCCGCTTTGTATCGGAGCATGTTCAGGAACGCGGCCGGGGCCGCGTCCAGGATCGATCTGTTCAGCCCGGCCTTCTGGGCCACGTTGCGGCCCGGCGCCTCGAGCGTGCCGCGCGCCGAGGCGGTCATGTTCCGCACGGTGAGCGTCTCGGTCGCGATCAGCCGGTGCCGGCCCGCGATGCGGGCGGTCAGCTGATGCAGGAAGTCCTTGCGCCGCGCGGCCACCTTGGCGTGCCGGCGGGCCAGAGCCCGGCGCCGCTTCCTCAGCGCGCCCCGGCTGACCTTGCGCGACCGGGCCAGCGCCGAGAGGCCGCGCTGCCGCTCGCGCAGCGCCTCCGTCTCCGCATCCAGGTGGCGCGGGTTCGCCACCGCCTCGAAGCGGGGTCCGGCCTCCGTCTCCTGCGCGATGGTCGCGAACTCCGCCACGCCCCAGTCGAGACCGATCGCCGGGCCGGTGGCCGGCGCGCGCACCGCGCAATCCGTCTCGACCACGACGCTCAGCTGCCAGCCGCGCACGTCCCGGACGACATCCGCCTTGAGGATCCGGCCCGGCGTGCGGGCCAGGCCGCGCATGCGCATCTCGCCCACCCCGAAGAGCCGCACCCGGCCATGGCGCCAGCCCTCGCGCATCTCGACCCTGAACCCGTTGCCGTGCTCCTTGTAGCCCCAGCCGCGGAAGCGGTCCGCGCTCCTGAAGCGCGGGAAGCCCGGGCGCTGGCCGGCGGCCAGGCGGCGGAAGAAGGCCTGGAAGGCCAGGTCCAGCCGCTTGAGCACCAGCTGCGCCTCATGGGTGTGGACGAGGCCGCGCCATCCGCCCACATCCGCGCGGATCGCCGGCAGGCTCTTCTCCTGATCGGACCGGCCGATGCGCACGCCCCGCGCCCAGGCGCCGATGCGCTCCTCGAGCGCGGCGTTCCACAGATCGCGGAGCATACGATGCTTCGCCTCCAGGAGCGCGGTCTGCGCCCTGAAGGGGTAGAGGCGGAAGCTGATGGTGCGGGTTGCGGGCATTATGCGAAATTCCCATACCGCAAACTGCGTGTTCAGCCTCAGCTACCACATGGTTCTGGTGACGACGCGCCGTCGGCCGGTTCTGACCGGGCCGATGCTGGAGGTGGCCGAGGCCCTGGCGCGGGCCCGCTGCGCGGCGCGCGGCGGCGCGCTGGTCGAGTTCGGGGCGGAGGCGGACCACATCCACCTGCTGCTGCGGCTGCCGCCCTCAGTGCCGGTGTCGGATCTGGCCAATGCGGTCAAGACGAACATCTCCCGCACCCTTCGGCGGGATTTCCCGACGCTGCGCCGGATGGGGCCGGCGCTCTGGTCGCCCAGCTACTTCGTCGCCAGCTGCGGCGGGGCCCGCCTGGAGACGGTAAAGGATTACGTCCGGGCGCAGGCGCGCCCGGACTGAAGACGTCGCTCGCCTCCGGCTCCCCCACCAATGCGGCAGCTTGGAAGGGGCTTGTCGCGACGAATTTGGTCAGGGGTTCGGTTCATCCACCGCCTCGACGTGGTCCCGATCAGGCTCCACGACACGTGCGCGCTCCTCGAGGACCCGCTCCCAGGCCGCGATCTCGTCGGCGGAGGCCGGATGATGCGAGGCAAAGCGGACCATCCTGCCACAAAGATCAGCTTTTCCCCATTTCGCATAGCGTGAATCCGCCATGAAGGCTCTACCCACATGCTCGACGGCGACCGGCTTGCGGCGGTAGGACAGGATCTGGCCGACCTCGCACGGAATATCGGCCAGGACCAAGGTCCGCTGGGTGGAGCGGCCCGCCTGCGCAGCGCCTACCCCTGTGGCCGTGGCGCGACCTGGCCTGGCGGCCCTGTCCATGCCGGGGATCGCGGCAATGCGGTCCATGGCCCTCTGCAATGTCTGATGGTTTGAGGCCCGGACATGCCATGCCCCGTCGCTGCGTTCCCAATGGGCGCCGGGCACGCCCTTGATGATGGCTGTGGCCTCTGGGCTGTAGACGGGAAGAAGCAGCGCGTAATATCGGGCCATCCTATGAGCAATCAGGTGTTCTCCCGCCCGCAGGATCTTGGGCTCCGCCTCGTGTGGCATGGCGTCAGTCATCTCAGGCTCCAGGTTTGCGTATCGTGTTCCCTCGCATCATATCTGCCCATAAAGAAATTTCATAGGAAATAGTATTTCGCAAACTTGGTCGGTCGTGCGGGTTGTGCGTCAGGGCCGCGGGGGTGACGATGTCCAGCAATTGCTGGGTGTCTCTACCACGATTGACCGATGCCGGGCTTCATCAACTAATTTTTTCGCACACCCACGCATTTTCCCTCTTTTCATTTCGAATGCGACGGGCTAACTTTGCTTCAGTCGAGAGGCACAGCGCCTCCAGACAGGAAACCAGGCCGCCTCGCCGCAGACAATGAAAGGGGGACGCAAGATGAAACGCCATGACGCTTATGCGCTGATGACATCCCGTGGCCTCTTTAGCGGTCTGCGCTGTGATGCGCGCTCACCCAGGAGTCTTGCCCCGGCGACCGGCAACGGATCGATGTCGTGGCCAATTCAATCCCAGGTGAATACCAAGGTTTCCGGACGCTAAGCCTCCCAGGCATAGCTGAGCCGGATGGGCCGAGAGGCCCCATACAAATCCGGCGAAAACGCTCCCGATACTCTCAGGTGCTGTCGTAGTCGGTCAGGTCCGAGGCCAAGGCCTCCGTCCTGCTGCTCTTTGACATCGCTGGTGGATGATCCCGCTTCAAGTAGAAGGCGAGCCTCGCGCTCCAATTCGATGATCTTGTTGCCAGATGCGGGATCTGTGAGTTTGAGGGACCGCTTACGCGGATCACCTTCAGACAAACTGTGTGAGGTCCCCGGGCCGGCGTTTCCAGCCGGCCCAGGGACACTTCATTCCTCGAAAGGCGGGCATGTTCGGCCCGTCTTTCCGGGCATGAAATCCGGCGAACTCCCCAGTGGTAACCGGACAGTGAAGACCGCCAGGGAAGGCGGTCCGGCGGGCTCATTCCTGCCTTCATGACCGAGCATCTCGGGGCCATAGCTCAGCTGGGAGAGCGCCTGCTTTGCAAGCAGGATGCCGTCGGTTCGATCCCGACTGGCTCCACCATGACACTCAGAGATCCGGTCGCCGCGGGCGGACGCAAGACTCCTCAAGGATGAGCGCAGCCGCGGCGACAGGATGCCGAGAACCGAAGGCGGATGCGGTGACGGCCCGGAGAGCACGGGAAGTCCTGGTCGGGGGGCGCGACTGCGCGTCCGGCGGCCGGGCACCGAGACGATGGACATGTGGGTGAGCGGTCGAAACCACCTCCCTGCTAAGGAGGCAGGCCTTCACGGGTCTCGCGGGTTCGAATCCCGCCGTGTCCGCCAATGCGACCACACCTGAATGGGCAGGTGGCAGAGTGGTCGAATGCACCGGCTTGGAAAGTCGGCGGACCTTCACGGGTCCCGCGGGTTCGAATCCCGCCCTGCCCGCCAGAATTTTCGACCCGTCTTGTCCGGCTTGATCTTTTGATCGCAGTGATGGCAGATCGGGGTAGTGCTCCTGTAGCTTAGCGGTAGAGCAAGGCGCTCATAACGCCCAGGTCGCAGGTTCGATCCCTGCCGGGAGCACCAACATCTTCCCCTACCGGAGCGGGCTTCAAGCCGGCTTGCGGTGGACGGAGAGCAGCAGTTAATCTGGGTGGCTGGCAGAGTCTGGCTTATTGCACCGGTCTTGAAAACCGACGGGCGTGAGAGCGTCCCCAGGGTTCGAATCCCTGGCCACCCGCCAACAACCAGATACCGGACGGGCGCGCTGCGCCACGCTCCGGCTTCGAATTCCGGTAGCTTAGTGGAACCGGCCTTGCGATCCCGACGGGGGTGGAGGCCGGTGGCGAGCGAGACGGTGCCCTGCTGCATGATCGGCCGTGAGTGCAGTAAGGACCGGGTAGCTTCTTAGAGCGCGATACGTGCGTATCGGGGCGCCCGTGTGGGCCCGGAATGTTTTCTGACGAATTGCCCAGATGGCGAAATTGGTAGACGCACCATCTTGAGGGGGTGGCGCCGTATGGCGTGCGGGTTCGAGTCCCGCTCTGGGCACCATTGATACGGATCTCCCCGCAGGGGTGGAGGTCCACACCGCCTTCAGGCGAGAGCCTGATGTTCCCCAGTAGCACAGCGGTAGTTGCGGCTGACTGTTAATCAGCGGGTCGGAGGTTCGAATCCTTCCTGGGGAGCCAGATAAAGAGACATGATCGCCGGGGCACCGGGTCGATCATGCAGGAGGAGTCCGATCCACCCTGCGGCGAATGGGCTGCAGGGTGCCGGAGGCGAACGGCAGTAGCCAGGCGGATGCAGAGGGGTGGAAGTCCCTGACCGGACGGGTTCGACCCCCCGACGGGCATACGGCAAAACCCGCCCCCTCCTACAGACCAGCCGTGAAATCGCGGCCGGCCAGGACTGACCATCCGGTCGAGACCAGGGGCAATGACCCACGCAAGTCGAGGGTTCGTGGTGGATCCGCGGGTTACCTCCTGGTCATCATCTTTCGGCCGCGTCGTCGCGGTCGAGGCGAAACCGTGGCGCCGCCAAAGCCTCGCGGTCCGCCAGGAATTCGGAGTGTAGCGCAGTCTGGTAGCGCGCCTGGTTTGGGACCAGGATGTCGGGGGTTCGAATCCCTCCACTCCGACCATCATCCGGTTCGCCGGATCGCCGGACCGGCCTGAGGGCGCGGTCTTCCGCATGGCCTCATGGCCATGTCATGGCCTTGGACCGGGAGCCCGACAATCCCGGACCACCATCACCGAGGCCGGCCGAGAAATCGCGGCCTCCCACATCGCCCTTGCTGCGATCGCCGGACCGGATCCGGCATCGACGACCCGGCCTCGCGGCCGGATCATTCTCGAGGTTTTCGCGGATTGTGCCATCGTGGACAAACAATCCGCACGAAACACCGCCCGCGTAGCTCAACTGGACAGAGCATCTTCCTCCTAAGAAGAGGGTTGCACGTTCGAGTCGTGCCGCGGGCACCATTTCATTCAGGCCGCCAACGGGCCATGAGCCTGCCCAAGGAGCGATGTCGCACATCATCAATGTGCCCGCCCCGACCGGCCTGAAGGAAGATCGCCCGGATCGACGGGCGCATGGCGCCGTAGCTCAGCCCGGTAGAGCATCGGACTCATAATCCGCCTGTCCCTGGTTCAAATCCAGGCGTGCGCCACCAATCTTTCACCTCCCGGCATCAGGAGGGCATGTGGGAATTCTCTCGGTGGTTTCTCGCATACTGGCTACCATCCGGGACAAGAGTGAATATGGAGACTCGTAATGCTGTTCAAATCGCTTGCCATCTCGGGGATGGTCGTGGTCGCCGGTAGCCTCCCAGCATTGCCCCAAGGCCTTGCGACGGTGCAGCCGGGTCAGGAAATCAAGATCGATGCATGGCAGACATGCCGGCTTGTGCGCAATACAGGCAACGCACCGTTCATGGTTCCCATCGCAAGTGCAGACGAGTGGTCGTCTGGCGGGCATGCCTTTCTGAACAACATCGCAGGTATGGATGCGAAAGTAAGCATCTGCCCTCCGCCACCCCCTCCTCCCAGTTCCGGCGGGTGCGACCGCTCCGAGGGCCGCGGCAACGGCTGCGGAGACGGCGGCAGCGGTGGTGATGACTGACGGAAAAGCAGGCGGGTCGTTTACGGCCTGCATGCGCCGATCGTGCGGGTGTAGCTCAGTGGTAGAGCAGCGGCTTCCAAATCCGCGTGCCGGGGGTTCGATTCCCTCCACCCGTGCCACGAAGAAAGACCGACGGCCTCAACCGTCCAGAATGCGGGTATAGCTCAATGGTAGAGCCGCTGCCTTCCAAGCAGAAGACGAGGGTTCGATTCCCTCTACCCGCTCCAGTTTCGCCGGCATGATGCCTTCCAGCGCTGCGCGCGCGGCCGGGAGATCGAAGCATCGCGCTTGCAAGCGTCCGGCTCGCCCCGGATGCCGGCTCCAGATTTCCTCCCCATTCTCACCTGGATGGGCGATGGGCACGGCCGGATCGTGATCGAGGCAACCGGCCATTCGAACGGCAATGCCGGGATCATGTCCGGCCCGCAGGTTCTTCTTTCTGACGGGGCCCCACCCTTGCCCTGCATGGTGAGGGGAAGGTGCAGTCTCGGGGGCTCCGTCAAAAGGAAGAATGCCGGCTTGGCTCAGTTGGTAGAGCAGCGGTTTTGTAAACCGACGGTCGGGGGTTCGAGCCCCTCAGCCGGCACCATACTTGCCCCCGTGGCGGAATTGGCAGACGCGCCGGTCTCAAAAATCGGTGCTGTAAGGCGTGCCGGTTCGATCCCGGCCGGGGGCACCACGACATGAAAGGATCCTGATGAATCTTGAAGACGACGAGGTATTCTACGAAGCCTGCGCCGAGGCGCTCGGTATCGCGCATGAATACCGAAAGCCGGTGCGACGGCGCACCCGCTGGAACAACCGCCGCCTTGGAAACGGCCGTTTCCCGGGGTTCGGCCTGGTCCGGCTGCACGGCGCCGCGGTGATCATCATCTCGCGCCGAGGAACGAAACCCTTCAGGGATCGCGCCACGGCCCTGGCCTGGCTTCGCGACATGTCCAGCCCTGCCGATCCGGAAACGTGACGGCACACCCCGTCTCAGAGCTGCCCCCGCGGGCGGTTCCGACGCGCGGTGGAGAAGCGGTATCTCGCCTGGTTCATACCCAGGAGAACGGCGGTTCGAATCCGTCCTGCGCAACCAACAGCTTCGGCTGCTCCGGTGCTATCATTGCAGCCACCCTTTCCGGGCGTCAGCCCGCAGACAGCTTCGGCTGCTCCGGCATGGGCCACGCGCCCGCGCCTTTCCTGTCCCCGTAGCTCAGCTGGATAGAGCGTCGCGCTACGAACGCGAAGGTCGGAGGTTCAAATCCTTCCGGGGACGCCAGAAAAAGATGTGAGTTTCACATCAGACCATTCGTGATCCCTGGGCGCGACGGCGCCCGAATCCGCCGGTTGCCCGGCCCGCAGCGTGCGCACAACGCGGGAACGGGAGTAAGGCGGGTGGGGTCGGTGTAGCTCAGCCTGGTAGAGCAGCCGTGACCAACGGCGTGTCGCGGGTTCAAATCCCGCCACAGCGAAGGCCCGACGGGGCCATTCAACCGCTTTCCGACGGGCGGCGCAGATGGCGCCGTCCCTCCGAGCGCGGGACGCAAAAGACCGCAAGACCCCATCGGCAGGGGAGATCATCACCTCGTGATACAGTCAGCCATGATCCGGCGAAGGCCTGCGCAACAGGCGGAAGGGCGGATCGCGAGGGGGCATGGGTTCCGACTCGGCCCTTCAATCCAGGCCGACGCGCTCGACGATAGTTTCTGCGGGTATAGCTCAGCGGTAGAGCGCCACCTTGCCAAGGTGGATGTCGTGAGTTCGATCCTCATTGCCCGCTCCAATCACAGCAGGCCGTTCCTGACGGGGGCGGCGCGACACGAGCCCGGGGCCGGTCAAGGCCGGCCGAGGGAAAGCATCGCGGTCCGATAGTTGCAAGGGCGACGCGGCGAGCGCAACTCCGCCGCTGACTCAGCCCCCGCCACGAGCGGCCAGACCAATCTCGGCGTGACGCGCGAAGACCGCGCGGACGCCGGACCACCGCCGCCATGCGCGGCATAGCAGAGGAGACCGATGATGCGCAGGGCACACCCCGGCGTCGAAGGCGCCAAGCGGGATGAGGACCCCCGAAAACCTCAGGCGAACCATTAGCTTAGCTGGCCTAAAGCGCCCGACTTTTAATCGGGGATCCTGGGTTCGAATCCCAGATGGTTCACCAATTCGCTACCGCGTTTGAAGCCGGCCCGATCGCGGGCCTTCTTCATGCGGGGTAGAGCAGTCGGTTAGCTCGCGTGGCTCATAACCACGAGGTCGTCGGTTCGAATCCGACCCGCCGCAACCATTCCCGTCCGCCGGTCATGCCGCGGTGGACCTTGATCGGGCGCGACCCCAGGGTCGAAGCGGCATCCAGGTTTCGGCCCTCATGGCCGGTATTGCCCATTCGTCTATTGGTAGGACGCCAGATTCTGACTCTGGAAAGCGAGGTTCGATCCCTCGGTGGGCAGCCATTTTCCGCATGCGTCAGGGTCTTCTTCCGGATCCTGACGCCGGCATTCACAGTGGAGGTTTAGCTCAGCTGGTAGAGCATGCGACCGATAATCGTAAGGCCGAAGGTTCGATCCCTTCCACCCCCACCAAGAAACACCTGCGCCAGGCACTCGCCTGTCGCCACCACGGACCGTTAGTCGAGGGGTCAAGACGCCTGCCTGTCACGCAGGAGATCATGGGTTCAAGTCCCATACGGTTCGCCATTTCCATCCGGCCTTCGGCACAAGCCGATCGGCCATCCCGTCTCGTAGCTCAGCGGTAGAGCGCTCGCCCGATAAGCGAGATGTCGGTGGTTCGATCCCACCCGAGACGACCAATTCCCTCTCAGAGGGACCTGAGTGCGGGACGGGACCGTGCCGCCAGCAGCTGCCGCCTTATCAGCGGTGGCGATGACCTGGCGGTGCGACCGTCGGCCCGGCCTGCGGGGTGATTTCCGCGGGCTCCCATGAGGGTCTCCGTGCGGCCAACAACCGCCCGGTAGGCGGGTCCGGCCCAAGGTGCGTCCTCGGCCGGACTCGCTGCACCAGTGAATTTCGCCGGAGGGATCCGGCGGCCTGCCGGGCGGGGAATGATGCTCACTCCGCACCGGGCATGGGGGACGGCGCCCCGAACGACCGTTCGTGCATTCGTCTGTATCTGCCGCCGGGACGAAACTCCGGCCCGGGATCATGGTCACCCGGACATGCGTCGGTAGCTCAGCCGGTAGAGCACTGGATTGAAAATCCAGGTGTCGGTGGTTCGATCCCACCCCGTCGCACCAGTTTCCCAGACCATGACCGGCAGAGCTCGAGACTCCCGCGATTGCGTCGACGCAGGGACGTCAGGGCGTAGCTCAGCCTGGTAGAGCGCCTGGTTCGGGATCAGGAGGCCGGTGGTTCGAACCCTCTCGCCCTGACCAGCTTGCAAGGAAATCTGCGCGATCCGCGGATCCGCGCAGGACCGTCCGTTGGCCCGTGGCGGAATAGCAAGTCCGACCGCAACCCGGTCGGGGTCGATGGCTTGGGCTCCAACCCCAGGCCGGCCAACGGGCCGCCAAATTCGGAAGAAGGCTCACGCCCTTCCTATGGGAATCCCAGCGCAGCTCCGGCAGAGCGCCGGCCCTGTAGGCCGGAGGACATCTGTAGGCCATGATGTGCAGCGCCGGGCGGGGTAGCTGCCGCCGGAGTGCATCCTGTCCGAGATCCGCGACCATGCCTCTGCCGGGGCACGCTCGAGGATTGCATCCAGATCGCGGGGACCATTCGCCGGGGCCATAGCTCAACCGGGAGAGCGCCTGCATGGCATGCAGGAGGTCAGGGGTTCGATCCCCCTTGGCTCCACCAGACCATAAGCTTCCTGAGCCGCGCGGGGACGGATGTCCGCCGGCCAGGAGATCAGCTGGCGCGTCCCGCGGGACGCAGCTGCGCGCCGTCGCGCGGCCAGCACCAAACAGAGATTTGCGGGAGCATCCCTGGGAGGGGTGTCGCAGGTTCGATTCCTGCCGGCACCGTCAGGGGTCGTGGGGGCGGCTGGTCGCCCTGTCTCGCAAATGGATTTCGGGGCGTAGCGCAGCCTGGTAGCGCGCATGTCTGGGGGACATGAGGTCGCAGGTTCGAACCCTGCCGTCCCGACCAAGTCGACATAGGCGCCGCTGCGCCCGCACCTCTCCCCGGGGTGTGCGGGGCATGCGCGAAATGGCCCGGATGGTCGCGCTCCGGTGTCCGGCTATGGCGGTGCGGCCCCCGGCACTCTGCGCGGGGCATCGGATCGTCGTCCGAGCCACCCCGCCGGGGGCGCCGAAGACCGGGGGGATCCGGGGATCTCCCCGCAGCCATCCTCCGGGGTGGCGGGAATGTGCTTTTCATCGTGGGCAGGTGGTCCGAGTGGTTCATGGCGGCGGACTGTAACTCCGTTGGGGAAACCCGTCGCAGGTTCGAATCCTGCCCTGCCCACCATCGAGAGCACATGGAATTGCGGAGCTTCACGCAGATTCCGCCCGTCGTCGATTTATGGCGGGGGGGGGTATCAGGATCTCCGTTTTTCACATATCTTGTGCCATTGGCACCATGGAGGATAAGACATGCGCTCACTGGCACTATTCATCCTGATGACGCTCGGATTGTCATCGGCATCCACAGCCCAGGAAGCCGTCACGGTCGGCGCCAATTCCCGCGTGAAGATCGACAGGCATAACGTCTGTCGGATGGTGGAGAACCTGGCGCAGACGCCATTCATGGTCGCGACCAGAGACAGTTCGGAATGGTCCATCGGATCGAGCTCCTTCCTGAACGTGGTTCCGCCGGACGTGAGATTGAGCGCCTGCAGGGACAACTTCTGCCCGATCGGAAGCGAAAACTTCAAGAAGCGCGCCGTTTTCGACATCACCCATCCGGTGTTCAGCATCCAGGACGATTTCGTCGTCGGGAACACTGGAAACAGGCCCTTCGTGACGGAAGGTGTCTATTCCATCTGGACACGCGATGGGGCGGGCTGGTCGAAGGAGAGGGAATACCCGGGCATCACCGGCTATCCAAGGTCGAGCATTTCCGGCCATGGCAACAGGATCCTCGTGAAAGATCTGGCCAGCACCGACCTCTCGTTCTTCGAGATAGGCAGAAGCGGATCCACGTTCTCCGGAGCGGCTCTGAAGACGGTCGGGAATGTTCCCGGAGGATCCGTCTACGCGTTATCGGAGATGAACGATGACGGGGATGCCGTTATCGCCATGCAGTTCGAGCTCGAGGGGGACGCCTTCGAGATCACCCGTAATGCAGATGGTTCATGGTCCAGAAAGAGCGTCCTCCCCGCTCCGGCCCTCTCACGCCGCACGTTGCTGAACGCGCAGCTGTTCAACGACGGATCCAACGCCTATCTTTCCGGGACATTCGGTCCTGATAGCGCCAGGCGGACCTGGGGATCTGTCTACCGCAAGTCGGGGAACAGCTGGAGCATCGTCCAGAACTTCCGTGACGACATTCCGATGGTCGCCTCCAGGAACGGGCTCTTCGCGTATGCCGTGACCGGAGATGGCTTTGTAAACACATCCACTCCCGGAACTCTCAAGGTCTGGTCGAGAGACAGCGTCGAGCAGAACTTCTCGGAACTGAACACGGTCACGGTCCCGAACAGTGCGGGTGCGGACTACACGAAGTGCTGCAGGGGTCTCCCGCAGCCAACCTATGACGGGGAAACCGTCTATGTGATGACCGGAAGCCAGTGGATCGGCGGCGGCGGCGTGCAGGCCTTCCGATACAACGGCACAAGGTTCGTCAATGCCGGCATGGCGATGGTCGATGAGGGGGAATCCAGACAGATGCAGGATGAGCCGAGCCGTCACCTCTTCGTCTCCGGAAGCGGAAAGTGGTTCGGCGTCAGCCAGCAAAGCACCGGGGGCGACCCTCACCGGAAATCGCTGTTCGGGATCGGTTGCGGCGGTTGATCATCACCCTTGCCTGCAGCCCCTACCCGGGTCCGCAGGCAGCGATGGTGGGGGACATGCCCAGCGAACTCCACATGCACCTCAGTGCCGGCATAGCTCAGTTGGTAGAGCATCGCTTTCGTAAAGCGGGGGTCGCGGGTTCAAGCCCTGCTGCCGGCACCAAGCAATACCGCCCAGCTGGCGAAACTGGTAGACGCACCATCTTCAGGAGGTGGCGCCGAAAGGCGTGCCGGTTCGACTCCGGCGCTGGGCACCAATTCAAACACCCGTGCGGGCTTAGCTCAGCTGGTAGAGCGCCACGTTTACACCGTGGATGTCGCAGGTTCGAGCCCTGCAGCCCGCACCAATCGACCGCCCGGCCCCCGGCTGAATCGCCACTGTGACCGGGCAAGAAATACGGCGCCCATGGCGTGCGCATTCGAACCCGCTATCCGCATCATTCATTTTCAACATCGAGAGGCGAAGGCCATGACAAAGACATTCGAAGACGTCATCGAAGCCCACCGCCTCGCGGTGGGAGCAAGGAAAGTCCATGTGACGCTGGGGCCTGAGGCGACCCCGGAGCGGTTGGAGGAATGCCTGGCCAAGGCCCGCCACCATGCTGCGGTGTTCGGCTCCTTCCGCCTCGAGGAACGCCAAGCGGCCTTCATCGCCCGCCTGCGCAAGACGCTCCGCAAGATCGACAGGCTTGCCAGAACGCAGGATTACGGCGGCATCCTGGTGCTCACCGACATGATCGTCGATGTCGATCAAGCCCAGGATCTGAGGCACATGGCTGCGGCAAGGGAAAAGCGCCATGAGCCATTGCCGGACGGGGCGAGCGAGATGCTCGACGAGATCGACGCTCAGGACAAGGACCGGGCCGCCGCGGGCTGAAGGCCTCACAGGCCGAGAGCCATGCTCGCGCGGGCTGCATGCCCGCACGCTGCATCACTGCCCGTTCGTCTATCCGGTAGGACGCCAGATCTTGGCTCTGGAAAGCCAGGTTCGACCCCTGGGCGGGCAGCCAATTCGAAGACGACGGTGGCGGGACGGGCCGGTAACGTGACGGATTGCAAATCCGATGCCTCCGCAAGGGGACCCGGTTCAATTCCGGGCGCCACCTCCATTTTCAACAGCGCCATTCGATTCAAGGAGAACGACCGATGAGCCTGCTCGACCGCATCCGTCAGGATGCCATCACCGCCCGCAAGGCGCGCGATCCCAAAGCCGGCGTCCTGGTCACCCTGATCGGAGAGGCCGATACCGCCATGAAGGCCATGAAGGCGCCCCGCCCCCTCGAGGATGCGGAGGTCCTGGCCATCGTGCGCAAGTTCGTAAAGAACGCCCGCGACACCCTCGGCGCGATCGCCGCCAATGGCGGAACGCCCGAGGCAGCGCAGCGTCTCGAGACCGAGATCGCCGCGCTCGAGGCCTATGTTCCGACGCAGATGAGCGCCGAGGAGCTCGCGGCATTCGCGCGGGCGGCCGCGGCGGGTGGTGACAACCTGGGCCAGATCATGGCCCGCCTGAAGGCGGAGAAGGCCGGTCAGTATGACGGCAGGCTCGCAGCCTCCATCGTGAAGGAAGCCTTGGCGGCCTGAGCGCTGCATCGATGAGATGCCCCGGTGGCGGAATTGGCAGACGCACCCGGTTTAGGTCCGGACGCCGCAAGGCGTGGGAGTTCGACTCTCCCTCGGGGCACCATCATCCTGACTTGGCAACTCGACACGGGGCAATCTCCCTGCCAGCATGCCGTCAGGTGAAGCGAAAGGACTGATATGGCAGGATCATACCGCGGCGGCAGCACCATCCTCCGGGTCGCCGGCGCGACGGCCGGCGTCGTCGATGAGCCGCGACGCGGCGAGCGGATCGCTGTCGCGTTTCCGGCCAAGGATGCTCGTGGCCGCGACTATGGCGAGCCGACGCAATGGGCATCCCGCGAGGTCTTTCGGAAGTTCGTGCAGACCGTCGATGCAACGCGCGCGCAAACCGGCCTCACTGAGCGCCAGGTGGCGATCCTCGACGGATTTCTGTGTCGGGCGCGCGAACTGCTCAGGACACGGACCCGGAAATGGGGAGAGCGTCACGGAGTTGCCGCAGCAAGGCATGTCGCTGAACTGAGATCCTTATGGGAGCAGACACGACCGGGCTGATCCTGCCCGTCGCAAGACTCCCGAGCGACCACATCCCTGGACGGGTGGCAGAGTGGTCGAATGCACCGGTTTCGAAAACCGGCGAGCCTTCACGGGCTCCGTGGGTTCAAATCCCACCCCGTCCGCCAATTTGACTGATTGCGCCCCGGCCCATGGCCGGTTGGCGCTCGGCATGCCTCGCGGCGCGCTGCGGGCCATGCTGCCCGGGACAGGGGACCGTCGGCGCCTCGCGCGACGTCGGCCCCGCGGGTGACCCGCCACCTTCCGGTGGCGGTTGACAGCCCGCCCCGGGAAAACGGACCGGTAGCTCAGCGGTAGAGCGGTCGACTCTTAATCGACTGGTCGAAGGTTCGATCCCTTCCCGGTTCACCAATTCCATCGGCAGTGATCGAACTCGGCCCCTTTTGCTCTCGCCTGCGGCGATGCGCACGTGGCCTGGTTCGATCCCTTCCCGGTTCACCAATTTCCTTGCGGCCTTGGCGCAGCGGTAGCGCTTCTCGTTGACATCGAGGAGGTCGCCGGTTCGATTCCGGCAGGCCGCACCAGACATGAATGCCCCATCAACCCTCGAGGACCCGACCCATGCCCTGGAAGCTCTTTCTGGACGACCTGCGCTTCCCGGCCGTGGAGGACGATCAGACCGTCATCTGCAGAACCTCGGTGGAGGCGCTCGTCGAGATCGAGCGGCGCGGCTGCCCGGTCGAGATGATGCTCGACCATGACCTGGGCGAAGGCGACGATGTCTCGAAGATCTTCTACAATGGCTTCGAGGACATGCTCCTGGACGGAAAGATCACCCTGCCGGAGGACTTCACCTTCTCGGTCCATTCGATGAACTCGGTCGGCGGCCCCTACCTGGCGGGCAAGCTGACCTCGCTGGTGGACGAGATGCTCCGGCGTGAGGAAGATGACCCTACTCCGTAAGAACATTTTTCGCATTCTCAATCGGCACAACTGTGGTAGAATGCAGAAAATTTCATCCGCCGGAGGATCATGCATGCCCCAGGTTCTGATTGTCGAAAACGCAAAAGGCGAAGAGGTCGCGCAAATTGCCACCACGCGCCCCGAATGGAGCATGGATCAGTATGGCCGCAACCGCGAGCCGTCCAATCTGACCTATCGGATTGGCTGATCTGAAAACGGAAAGGATCGGCTGATGCCGAGCACCGAAAACCAGATCCTGGCGGAGATCGGCGCGATCGCCGCCACCCGCCCCGGAGAAGACCCCGGGATGATGGCGGTGCGCCTGGCGCGCATCGAAGCCCTGGCAAGCCGTCCACTCCAGGGACCGGCCCACGAGGGCGAGGCCGAGCACATTGCCGATAACGATCCGGTCATTTCGCTGTAGGCGAATTATTTGTTCGGGATTTCGTCTGATCGCGTTAGCCTTCCCGTAGAACACTGAACGTAGGAGTGCGTGTCTTCTTTTTCCGCAAATATGCTCTTGGAAGCCCCGAACAGAACCGCCTGGATTCCATGGTTGATGCGCTAGATCGCGCAATGACCGATGCCGGGATCCGCGACACCTACGTCTTCGCGTCGATGTTTGGCGAGTATCCGGTCCTCGACAATGAGACCAACGCGCATTTCCGCGACGCGGATAATACTGCTGACAATCTCCGTTTTTACGGGGATTGCACGATCTACGCCGCGCCGGCATCCGCCTTCGAGGTGCGTGAGGGAGAGCCCTTCGGCTTCTCTGGCGACCTGAAGGACGGAATCGTGCCTGCCAGGTTCGTCCTGGACATCACGATCGAGATCGAGCCGGATGACTGGGCGCGCGAAGCCGTCGAAGCGATGAGGGCCGAGCCCTCGTCCGAGGCAACGCCAGCACCCTGAACACCAGCCCGCCCTGACGGGCGGCCCATGTCGCTGTAGCTCAGCCGGATAGAGCGCTACCCTCCGAAGGTAGAGGTCGTGCGTTCGAGTCGCACCAGCGACACCAGTTCCCCAGTCCGGCGTTCCAGGCGCCGCGATTTGGCCGCCTTAGCTCAATGGTTCGAGCACCGCGTTGTGGCCGCGGGGATTCAGGTTCGACTCCTGGGGGCGGTGCCATATCTCGACACGGCCTGGACCAGGCCCTTTTCCATCCGAACCGCGGCCCAGCCACGCGGCCACCCCTCATGCTGCAGTAGCTCAGTGGTAGAGCACCCTCTTGGTAAGGGGGAGGCCGAGAGTTCGATCCTCTCCTGCAGCACCATCGGATCCGTAGCTCAGCTGGATCAGAGCAGGGAGCTTCTACCTCCCGTGCCGCAGGTTCGAGTCCTGCCGGGTTCGCCAGTTTCGTCTCACACAAATCCACCAGCAGATGTCCGCCAGACCGGCCATAGTCTCTGGCGCAGGCATGCCTTTTCGGCTATCCTATGAATCCATTTTTCGCAAACTGCGGCCGCGGTCGCTCTTTGCGGCCGAACCTGGATTTTGGAGCTGTCGAATGACCATCTCTCCCTCTGCGCAGCGACCGGCCTGCGTGCGGTGCCAGACAATGCCTGCAGCGGACCTGACGAGGCAGGGTGATCTCTTCTACGGCGGCTACGACTCGGATTACGACCTGCAATGCTTTGCGGCCATTCGGGAGGCGGACTGCCCGCAGGGCGACATCTGCAACGGCTGCATGAAAGCCCTCCTTGATGGCGGCGCGGTGATCCGCGTGCGCACGCTCGGGAAGCTTGAGCCAAGGCTTCCGGCCGAAGCCCATGCCGCCCTCTTCAGAGGCGCGCGCGAGTTCATGGTCAGGCTCCTCGACAGGAGCAGATCGCCGGATGACCTGCTCCTTCGCGCCTACCCTGCCCGCGAACACGACCCGGTGAGTGCCGGCATGCTGGCCGCACTGTTGCAGCGCAACGGCATGGAGATGGATGGAGCAGACCTGCGCTATGGCAAGGCAATCCAGGCGGAGGACGACCTTCTGGCCGCCATGCTGAATCAGGTGGAGGAGGCAATCGACGGCGCCGGGTGATTTTCCCGCCCCCGCCCGCCTGTGCCAGGCCCGGCCTCCTCCGAGGCCGGGCCTTTCCCGCATCCCGGAAATCAGGATCCTATGGCGGCCAGCTCCTCCTTGATCGCGAGCTTCTGCTTCTTCAGCTCGCGGACCGCGATCTCGTCCGTGTAAGGCGCGGCCTCCGCCTTGACGATCAGGTCGTCGATTTCCGAATGGCGGCGCTGCAACGCCTCGACGCGGTTGGGATTCATCCTGTCCTCCAATCCTGGCTTACAGTATCGACCTGTGGTCCCGGTCGGGGCGTTTCAAGACGATCCGGCGGGGAGGCCCCACCCTTTACGCTTGTCGGTATGCGAAAAAACATATAGATTAGCAGTATCAGAACGGACGCCGAGGGAACTGATCGATGACGGGCATGACCAGGAAATTTACCGCCATCCTGATGGCCATCGCGATCGTGACGGGGTCCTTCGCCACGGATGCGCAGGCACTTGGTCGCAAGGATCGGCAGATCCTGACCGGGGTGGTGATCGGCGCCGGCGCGGCGACGCTCATCAGGAAAGGCCGGGAGGCGCGCCATGAGCGCGAGGCGCGCGAGCGCGACCAGATCGCGGCCGGAACGGTCGACGCGGCCATCGACAACGCGGGCACGAGCTTCGGTGCGATGGGCCGGTCCGACCGCCTGTCGCTGCAGCGCAACATGCGCGCCGCCGGCTACTATGGAGGCGGGATCGACGGGGCCTGGGGTCCCGGCATGCGCACGGCCTTCCTTCTCCTCTTCCGGGACAATCCCCGCGCGGCCCGCGTCTCGGCCGACCGGGCCGCGGTCCGGGGCTTCATGAGCGACCTGGCGCGGGTCTGAGGTGGGGCGCATCCGGGATGATGCTTCCGGCGCACCCCTCTCCCCTTCATCGATATCCACGACCATTCAACGAGGCACAAATGTCGACGCAGGAGCAACGCAGGCTCATCGTGATCTCCGGGGCCGGCTTGTCCGCGGACAGCGGGCTCGAGACCTTCCGGGCGAAGGATGGAACATGGGCGAACCATTCCATCGACCAGGTCTGCAACATCATGACCTGGAAGGCCAACTTCACCCTGGTTCATGGATTCTACAACAAGCGACGCGAGGCCCTGAAGGGGGTGGAACCGAACGCGATGCATCGCCTCCTCGCACGCTGGCAGACGGAACTCGGCGCGGTGCTCATCACGCAGAACATCGACGACCTGCTCGAACGGGCCGGCGCGGAGCGGGTTCTCCACCTCCACGGGTTCCTGCCGCAGATGCGCTGCGAGGCCTGCGGGCAGATCACCGACATCGGATACCGTGCGTGGGATCCGGAGCAGGATCGTTGCGGTTGCGGCTGCCGCAAGGGCATGAAGCCCAACGTGGTCTTCTTCGGTGAGCAGGCCCCTGCCTATGTCGACATGGCGCGTGCGCTGAGGGGTCTTTCCGCCAATGATGTATTCGTCGTCATCGGAACTGACGGGGCCGTGGTCCCGGTCGGCTCCATCGCGGCCACCCTGCCCTGCCGCAAGGTGCTCAACACCCTGGGGCCTGTGGATCCTGCAGACTGGCGCCCCGGAATGGTGGCATCGGCACTGTTCAACCGCACCCTCTACAAGCCGGCCGTGCAGGCGGTCGACGAGCTCGACGCGATCGTCCGCCGCTGGCTTTCCGAAGCCGCACCGAACTGAGGAACAACGATGAACGAAGAGAACTTCCAGATCGGGGACGTGCTGCGGCATGTCCGGCGCGGCAGCACCTACCGCATCCTGGACCGCTTCCGGGCCGGGTTCCATCTTGATGATGAAGCCACGCTGTGCTTGCGGCGCGGGTCCGACGGCACGGTCGAGCTTCTTCACGGAGATTTCCCGGGAAGCGGCCGCCGGATCATGGTTCAGATCGACCGCCTGACCGCCCAGAGCGCGGTGACCGGGGACTGGTTCCTCTACGAGAGTATGGACGAGCCGGACATGGCCTTCATCAGGCCGGTCGTGGAGTTCGGCGGAGACCGCTTCGTCGCGGCATGAGATCCGGCGATCACCAAAGAAGAACGGGCGCCCTCGGCGCCCGTTCGTTATTGCGGGCAGCCGCCTGCAGGGTCATGGTAACCGCCTTACGATGCGGCCTTATGCAAAGGCGGGGCGGCTCGCGTTGCGATAGATCGCGATCAGCTGATAGGTCAGACCACGGATGACCGAACGCGACAGCGGGGCCTCCACGGCCCCTTCCGAGGACCACCGGCGGTCCTCCTCACCGATCCTGGCGAAATAGCGACCGCCTTCGACCTCGAGCCTGAACGGCGTTCCGTCCAGGTCCCCATGAGCGCCGTCGGCGTCGATACGATTCAATTTCAGGCCCATTTCGAGCTCCTTCTTCTTGCCGGAATATCCGGACAGCTTCATCACCGCCCACGTGGCGGTCCTTTCGTCCCTGGTATTTGCCGGGAGACACGCGCGCTCCTCGGACACGGACGTGATGTCCGCAATGTCCGCACCGAAGGGACCCAGCTCGTGGGTCAATCGTGGAGCACGGCTGAGAGATAGCAATAGCAGATGCGGAATGCAAGTATATTTGCGAATATCCTAGCGCAGATCTTCGTCCCTGACCATCCAGACCGGCTTGAGCCACATGCGGGCCGCCATGGCGGAGCCGGACCAGAAGATGATGGGCATGAACCAGCCCTCGCGCCAGAGGCCCGATCCGACGATGAAGAGCGCCAACGCGATGAAAAGGGCACCCTTGTTGCGCCCGTATCGGGCGCCGCAGCTCTCACAGGCCGTCGCCTCCTTTGAGAGCTGCTCGCCGCAGTTGGGACAATCCTGTTGACCTGCCATTCGGAACTCCGATCCTGAAATGCGAAAATTACATGCGCGTCACAGATGTAGCAAGCGGCAACCGTTCTGGATGATGAATGCTGCGTTGATTTTTTCGACCTTCCGCGACAGCTCCCGTCACCGCTGATGATGGCGGCTCATCAGGGCTCCGCCCGCTCCGCATCGAAGTCCCGAACGCCGTATCGGAGATGCGTCTTCGTGATTTCCCGTTCTTGTCGCATTATGCGAATAACAGAAAATGGTGGATCATGAACGACGCAGTGCCTGTCAATCCCAGGATGCTCATGGATCGGGAACCCCAGGTCTGGACGCACTATACGCACGTCCGGACCTTGGCGGAGAAATACGGGGTGCCCTCGCACCTCATCGACCCGATCCAGAAGCGCTATGCCACCGCCTACAACCGATCCGGTCTCTACGTCACCCGCAAGGATGAGATCGAGGGCATCCGGAGGGCGGTCCTGCTGGACCCCCTCTGGTCCCCGAACCCGGGCACATTCACGCTGTTCGTGGTGGCCGCAGATGGCCGCCTCGGATCGCGCGTATTCCCGGAGGATCACTTCGGCGGGCGCTATCCGAGCATCATGGAGCTTCTGGGCGCCCAACCCGATGACCGTTCGGAAAGTTCGTCACGCGTGACCCTCGAGCTGAACCGGTTCTCCACGGACTACAAGCTTGCTCCCCTTTCCGTCCTTCACAGGCTCTCCACCGGAGTCGTCATGGGCGACGATGATGAGGTGAGGCTGGCGGACCCATTCACCGACGAGATTGCCTACGATCGGACAAATGGCGGAACCCAGACGCAGAAGGAGCGGGAGAAATCCATGCGTCGGCTCTCCGCGACGCTGAGGAGCATGGCCAGACACCGTGTGTTCAACAGCCATGGTCTGGCCTGCCACGCGATCATGGACGCGCTGGATCCGGAGATAGCCCGGATCATGCGATCCTCCCAATGCACCTCCACGCCTGATGCGCTCTGGCTGTCGGGCGAGTTGAGGAGGGCGCGTCCCGAGGACATCTCGTCCCAGGCGGACAGGCGATCGCTCTACCGTCGCCAGGCCTGCAGAGCCTATCCGATCCTGACCAGGCACATGATCCAAACGGGCATGCTCAACCAGAAGATCGACACCGGGGCGCCACTTGCACTGGCCATATCGAGGGATCTCGACCTCAGTGACCGTGAGGTCCGCATTCTGAACGGACTCAGCTGGCAGAAGGTCCAGAGCAAGCCTCATCTGAGCATCGAAACGATCGAAATGGTTGCGAAGACAGGCCCATACCTTGCGAAGCTCAGCCGGAAGGGCTTCGGGCATGGGGATGCCGTGGCGACCCTTTCCGATCGGCTGGATCTCGACGCCAGGGAAGTGATCGGGAAGATCGCCGGGCTGCTGAATGGCAAGGGGCCTGATGTTACGCGCTCGGTCAACCGTGTCGCGGACACCGTGGACATGCTGCAATACGTGGTTCGGCACCTCCACATCCCGGCCGCGATGATCGCGCTCAAGCGCCATGAGAAGCCCGCCTCGGACCGGACCCTTTCGGTTCTCCCGCGACAGAAGGTTCTCTTGGTTGCCATGGAGCCGCACACCGGGACGCTCGAAAAAGAGATCATGGGAGAGCTTTTTTCCGGTATCGGCCTGAAGGACCTGCTGGTCAGGTCTGATCGCTGGCACCGCAGCCTCGCATCCCACGAAGACAGACTCGCACAGTTCCGCGAAGATACGGCCTGGAGCGCCATGCTCCCGCATCAGGATCTGGGGGGCGGGATCATTGCGCGTGAGCTTACCAGCTCGGACGAGCTTACCCGGCAGGGCCGCAATGAGCAGCATTGCGTCGGCGGCTACAGCTCGAGCGTGACATCCTCGCGCCGGGAGAGGTTCACGCAGATCTGGTCCATCGAGCGTGATGGTGCGATCATCGGGACGTTCGAGCTTTGCGGCCGCATCCAGCAGATGTCGGATGGTTCCGAGGAGGTCACCTGCAGATCAGCGCAACTGCGCGGCCGTGGAAACTCCGGGGTGGAACCGGACTGCACGGCCGCCACCACGGCGCTGATGAGACGTGTCGAGCATGCGGGTGCCGCCGCGGTCCAGACCTGGCTCCACGGCGTCAACCGGGCGGGGAGGAAGAAGGATTCGATGCGCGCCCTTCCGGAATACCTCAGGAAAACCGGTTACGACCTCTGGGAGGAGGGCAGGTTCGAGAAGGCCTGGAACGAGCTTTCCGTCTACCTGCCTCGGGCGACCCGCAAGGCTGGCCCGGAAGGCTTGATAGCGTCGATGGCCGGACGGCTGGAGATGCCCCATGACAAGGTCATTGTGACCGCTCCCGACTATCACCGCCGGCTCGACTTCAGCTACCGGTCCGGCGGGACATTCGAATTCCAGATGCCCGAAAATCCCACCTGCGATGACGTTGAAGTCGCCAGGGTGATCCGGGAAAACCCTATGGGCCTCATTCCCTTCTGGGATATGGCAGACGCGCAGATCGAGGCGGGCATGGCCGGTGTCAGAATGCGCGCGACGCATCCCTGGCAGCTTTGCGAGCCTCTTGCGGCCCATATTCGCGGACATGTCGAAGCCCTCGGCGCGAATGACCCGGACGCAAGACCCTCACGCGCCGAGCATGAGACACTGCGGTCTTTCGAGGAGCTGGAGCCTGTCGATGCATTGCCCTTCTGATCAGACGTTTCGCGTCCACGTGGGCGGCGAATACCGGCATGCGGCCAGCCATGGCGCCGTGGCATCCTCTCCGATCGGCCTCCTTCTGAACGCCGAGGATGTCGCTGCCGTTCGTATCCAGGGCAGCCTTCCGGTGAGGATACGCGCCACATACAGCGTCGAGCTCGATCTGATCCTCGATCGGGAGGACGGGACGGAACAGCTCTGCCTCGTGACGCCCGGTTACCGGATCCGCCCGGACCAGGCTTCCGTGGCAGCCATCATACTCGCGTTCGGATTGGACTGATGGGAGGACGCGTGGATACCTTTGCGAACAACGGTTCGCATGTCGCTTCATTCCCGGACATGGCAGATGCCCTGCGTTATGTCGTCGGAAACCGTCTCGGCCCGGACTGGGCCACGCCGGCGCTTCCGGAAAACCCCACGGATGAGGACCGCCACCTGCTTGCCGCATATCTCTGCCACCGCGCGCTTCGTCCGCAATGGCGCCACGTCCAGTTCGACATGCTCATGCGGGGCGCGATCCGATGCCTGCCGGATCAGGACTGGCACGGATTGGAGGCCCCCTCCGTTCTGGCGATGCGCCAGATGTTCGAGGCCGCAGGGATGGATGGTTGGATTGCCGTTTCGGGTCATGTCGAAGGTCGCAGGGACGTCTCCGAACATGCCTGGCTCCAGCACCCGGACGGGCGCATCCTCGATGCGTTCCCGCCATTCGGGCACATGGACCCCTATGTCTTCATCGCGGGTGAGGCTCCGGAGGATCACGGCTACCGGGCAACCGGGATCGTGGACCCGGCCTGTCTGTCGGTCGCGCTCGCCTGTGAGGAAGGCGATGTGCTTGCGTCCGTTTCGCCGACGCCACGCAGGCACACCGAATGTGAGAAGGTGGCAGATATTGGTGTATTTTAGTTTGCGAATAATTATTATATGAACTATTATGATGCCATAATTTCTGTCGGTGATTGATTTCCGAGTGCCGTTTACCCCCTCTCCGTGGCCGTTAGGCCCGATCTCCATCAAGGTGCCGGATACTCGTGATGAACATTGCAACTGCCGAACGCTGCGAACGTGCCCTCGAACTTCATGTCGGGGCCACGGGCCGGGCGAATTTCACAGCCATCGAACTCCATGAGATTCTCGGATCCGAAACGTCGGCCGAGGGCATGGAGCTGATCGGTGCCCTGGTCGATAGCGGGCGCCTGCAGGCACGCGCCATCTACGTGGACATGCAAGGATGCCTCCACGAATTCGGCGCCGACGCCTATGCGTCAGCGATTGCCGCAAACGGATTCACGGATCCGCTGAATGGCATGCATGTCGAGGGCTGCATCGAGCTGTCGCCGTTCTGGGCCTATGTCCCTGACGCCGACCCCTCGGTCTGAACGAAGGCAGCCGCGACCTTCTTCATGCTTCGGCTGTCCGGCTGGCCCGCTGCGCGGCACCGCGCCGATTCAGAGCCGGAGCGTTCTGCCCGACGACAGAGACTATGAGCGAGTCGTTCACGTCGGGGAGCGTTCGCCTTCGGCGCAATCGAAGCCGAGCTGTGTTCCCGGGGACAGATCGGCAAACCGACCGGGGGCCGTCTCGACCGCGGCGATGATCGGGCCCGACGGGGTGATGAGATCGACCGATCCGGGCCTGGCCGATCGATGCACCTCCAGGACCGCCCCGCCCGGCGCAACGAAGATCAGATCAAGCGGGAACGCAACGCCGTTCATCCAGAAATCCGGCAGCACCGGCTCGGGGAAGATGAAAACCATCCCCCCATCCGCCGCAAGAGCGTCGCGGTCCCGGAGTCCGCGCTCCTGATCAGCAGCGCTGAGCGCCAGCTCGGCCAGGATGTAATCTCCCGAATGGCTTGCGACCCGCATGCGCTCGCAATGCTCATATTGCTCCAGCCTGGCATCGATGGCATGGCCACCCCGCAGATGCGTGGTGATGCCGATGGCAGCGGAGCCGGCCATCAGCATGATGCCCAAGGCGAAGCGGAAGGTCCCTGCGCGGATCATCCCGGCACCGGGCTTGCGTCCTGTTCCGTCTCGCGCATGAATCCGCGGACACGCTCGTCGATGATCAGATGCTCGGGGCGGATTTCGGCAGCGAGGCTGAGGCCGCGCAGAGAGGTTGCGCGGCTCAATGCCACATATGCCTGCCCCGCCTCGAAGATGCCCCTTGGATCGACATGCAGACGGTCGAGCGACATGCCCTGCGATCGGTGGATCGTGATGGCCCAGCCCGGCATCAGCGGCAGCTGCCGATACGCTCCGAGCGTGTTCTTCTGGATTCCGTCGGGGCCAAGATCGTAGGAGACGTTCTCCCAAAGGGCCTGGACGACGCGCACCTGGCGTCCGTCATCGAGGTTCACCGTCGCCACCGGCTTGCCGTCCTCGGCGCGACTGCAGCTGACCAGCACGCCGGTGGACCCATTGACATAGCCCTGCTGGGGATTGTTGGCGCAGATGATGATGCGCGAACCCGGCTTCAGGCGCAGGACGGTCGGAACCCGCATGTTGCGGTCGCTGAAGTTGTTGCGGACCTCGCCTTCGATCTTGTAGTGGCCGCCCGGCAGGCGTGCCATCGCGTCCGCATTGATGACATCCGCAGCCCGGTTCGTGGCGACGAGGTATGTCGCAGCCTGGTCCGGCGCGCCGATGCGGGAATTGATGTAATCCAGATCCGGGACCTCCCCGGATCGCATGACGTTCAGCCAGGCGGCGAACTCGCGGTCGGATGCCTGCCGATGGACCGTGGTCAGTTCGTGCCGGCACAATCCTGCCCAGTGGCGGGACTGGAAGGCGTATTGGCTTCCCTCGCCGTAGAGCTCCTCGATCACCCTCATCTCCGCCTCCGGGAGAACCGGCGGAAGCTGGGCAAAATCGCCCACAACGATCAGCTGATACCCGGCGAATGGCCCGAAACCCTTGGCCGATCCGAAGAGCCGGTCGCGGATCGCCTGGAAGTGGTCGATGCGCGCCATGGAGATCTCCTCGATGATGAAGGTCTTCGTGGCCTTGATCTTCTGCTTGAGCCGCTCCGGAACCCGCGTCTTGTGGGGCATGTGGATGTCGATGCCCAAGCTGAAGAAGCTGTGGAGCGTCTGGCCGCCGATCAGCTGGGCGGCGGCGCCCGTCGAGGCCAGGCGGGCGATGGATTTCCCGGACCTGCGACGCACGAATTCATTGACCAGGGCCGTCTTCCCGGTGCCGGCCCCACCGGTCAGGAACACGGACTCGCCGCGCTCCATGGCATCGAGAGCCAGGTTCTGATCTTCGCTCAGCTTCATCAGATATTCCGATTTTCACATATTGGCAGGAGACTACTTTGCGAGTAATATTTATTCAACACACTATTTCGCACCTCCTCCTCCTGATCGGATTATGCCTCATGTTCATCACACTCGAAGGCGGCGATGGATGCGGAAAGTCCACGCAGGCCCGTCTGTTGGCGGAGACGCTGCGCAGTGCGGGTCACGAGGTGGTTCTGACCCGTGAACCCGGAGGATCGCCGGGTGCGGAGAGGATCCGCTCCCTGGTCCTTCAGGACGACACGCTGTCTCCCGAAAGCACCCTGCTGCTGTTCACGGCCGCACGGCGCGACCATGTCGAGAACACCATCCGCCCTGCCCTTGCCGCAGGCAAGATCGTCATTTGCGATCGCTACGTGGACAGTTCCCGCGTCTACCAGGGCCTGGACAATCCGGTGGCCCGCAGCCGCATCGATGCCCTGCATCAGCTGATGATCGCGCTCGACCCGGACCTGACCCTGATCTTCGACATCGACGGCGACACGGCGGATGCCCGGCGCACGATCCGCGACAAGGCCTCCGACAGGTTCGAAGTCAGGCCCCGCGAGTTCCATGATGGTGTCCGGGCCGGCTTCAGGGCGATCGTCGCGGAACATCCCGGACGCTGCCGCCTGCTCGATGCCGGCAGGTCCATCCGGGAAGTGAGCGATATGGTCCTGGCAAGCCTGCCTGAGACCCTCCTTGCCCCGTTGCTTGCGGATCTTCCGCAACCGGGCTGATCCGCCCGCCCCGCCCCTCACTCCCTTCCCATCACCATGTCAGGATTGTCCAATGTCCCAACTCCGTGCAGTGCGCCTCCATCGCGAAGAGGAGGGCTTCATGCGCTCCATCATCGGGCAGGCCCGCGGCGAATTCCGTGACTTCGAGGAAAAGGCCATGCCGCTCGCGACGGCGTTGATGCCGATCGGTCCGGCCGCATTGCGCCAGGTGATGATCAGGCTCATCGCCTTCCACGTCGCCGACCCGGCCACGCTCGTGCGTTTCATCGTTCCGCGTCATGTCGCGATCATGCAGAACTATGGATACAGCCCCGAGGAGGATCCCGCGCGCAGCGAGGGGACGTCCATCTTCTGGCTGCTCCACGCGATGAACCCTTCCCTTCAGGCCATGGAGGTCGCATTCGGCCCCGGGATCCTGGAGTCGCTCGAACCGAGCGTCCATTCCGTCTATGCGATCCGCTGCTTCCTGCGCATGCAGGCGCTTCTGATGGACATCGACCAGGTCGGGAAGATCATCGAGATTCACGAGCTCTATCTGCAGAACATCCCCGAGGACCTTCTGCCCGTCTCCGGATGCGGACGGATCGACGTCGAGAACTTCGAGCCCGTCGCTGGCAATCTCGATGATGATGAGATTGCTGGCGCCGCGCGCCGCCGGCTGAGCTCGTGATCCGATCGGCCCGTCGCGTATTGCGACGGGCCGATATTGAACGCCAATCTTTCATTCAGACATTCGCATCCCACGGTGCCAGAATCCCGAAGGCCAGATCCATGTCCAATTCCATCAGACTGCTGATCACCCGCCTGCTGCGCAGGATCGGAAACATCTTCACCGGGAACCGGCCCGCGCCGGCAGCCCTTGGCAATACCGAGGACCGGTCCGCGTCCCCGTGGCCCACCGTGGCCCCCCAGCCGGCGCCCGAAGTCGTTCTCGCCGCGTCTGCGGTTGCAGATGTCGGCTCCGATGATGCGCAAGCTTCCAGCTTCGAGCCGGGGGCGAACGATATGCCGGCAGCGGAGCCTGTGCCCGAACTCAGCGCCCGTGAGACGGTCGTGCCGGCCATCTCCGCGCGTCCCGCGGACCAGTTCCCGGAGGTGCGGGATGCCTTGGGGTCGCTGAAGGGGGCGGAGTTCGAGATGCCCGTTGCAGTGGCGGCGACACCCCCGGTCGTCGAGCCTCGCAAGGCCCGTAGCCGCAAATCGGTCGCAGCTTCGATCCCCGAGGAGCAGTCTCTGAAGCCGGCGCGCAAGTCCCGCTCCAGGAAGGCCGCCGAGGTCGTTCCGCAGGACGGATCCGATCCCGTCGCCGCGCCCAAGCCCGCACGGCGCAAGCCCCGTTCCGAAGTGGCTCCGGTGGCGGACACGACCCCGCTCGAGGCTCAGGCTCCTTCCGTGTCGAAATCGGCGGCCCGCAAGCCACGCGCCAAGCCTGCCACGGCACCGGCATCCGGAAAGCCGAGGGCGGCACGCAAGCCGAAAGTCACTCCCGGCGAGTAACCGGTCGACATCGGAGAGCCATGGGCCGCCCTGCATCGGGCGGCCTTTCGCATTTTATGGTCCGAAAGGCCTTGTTGAGATTGCGAATAATGGAGTTAGCATGTAGCCTGAGGTCATGATGGATCATCCGCCTTTCCTGGCGGTAAACAAGAAGGCGAAGACGGGCATATGACGGAGAACAGCAACGCGGTCACGGTGCTCGAGCTTTTCGATACCGCATCCGAGCTTCGCCGCTCCGCGCGCAGGAGCGGGGTGGAGCGCCTGCTGGCCAAACTGGGGCATGTCGCCGAAGCCGGGGATGCGGAGGAGTTTCTGGCACGCTCGGAGGCCTTCCTGGCCTGGCACTCGGCCTGCACCCGTGAATCCGCGGAGCTGGTCTACATCCATTTCAGCGAGGGGCTGGAGAGGCTCGGTCTGAAGGACAGCCCGATGACGCCGGCCTTCAGCGACATGCTCACCCATATGGGTCAGCAGCGGTTCGCGGATCTCTCCGCGGAGCATGCCTATGTCCGTCGTGCGCAGGCGGCGGCGATGACCGCTGCCTGCCCGTCCGAGATGGTCGAGATCGGCAAGCGCATGGTGGACGAGGGCCTCGCAGGTTACCTGCGGCGCTATGATGAGATCGAGGCGCGCACCAATGCGTCGCGCGCCTTCTTCACGGACGTGCCGGAAGAGGATCACCCGGCCATCGCGGCGGTGGCCGAGATCGGCACCGCCATCACCATGATGGCGATGGCGCAGGCCACGAAGGATCTCAAGAATCGCAAGGATCTCATCGTCGGACATCCGGATGGTCAGATCGTGAACGAGCTGATGGAGCGATCCGAGGAGCTGGCCGTCATGAAGGTCGAGGAGGCCAACCTGATCCTCGGCGTCGAGCCCGCCTCGGTGAACTGAAACCGCCCGGAGGCGCCCACGCCTCCGGCATCCACAGGCATGCCTGCCGACCGCGTGATTGTCCATTCCCGAACCGAAGGATGACGCGGATGACCCTTTCACGCCCTGCCCGAGACCTGCAGAAACTCCTCGAACGCATCGCGCCCTACCGGGGGCGGGACGAGGTGTTCCGGGACCTGATGTTCATCTGGGCCGCGTCGCTGCGGCTTCCGGTCGATACGGACCCCGCCCTCGCGCGCGAGCGCCAGGCCGCCCTCTCCCGCTTCAAGGAGTCCGACCGCAGGACGATCGGCATGGGGCTGGATCTGCTCATCGAGGCCCTCGAGGAGGGACCCCAGGACGTCCTGGGGCCGATCTACATGGACCTGGGGCTGGGCAGCAAGGAGCTGGGGCAGTTCTTCACCCCGAACCCGCTGACCAGGCTCATGGCCGAACTGGTGGCTCCGGAGGATTCCAACGATGGGCCGAGAGCCATCTCGGACCCTGCATGCGGCTCGGGCGGCACCTTCCTGGCCGAGGCCGCGCGGCACATCGAGGCCGGCCGCAATCCTGCCATGCGGATGGCCGTTCACGGCATCGACGTGAGCCGCACCGCGATCCTCATGTGCTACATCCAGCTGACGCTGTGGAACATTCCGGCCGAACTGGTGGTCGGCAATGCGATCACGCTTGAGGTCCGGGAGATCTGGCGGACCCCCTCCCTGATCCGTCCTGAGCTCCGCCTCGCATCCTGATGCAATCCGTTCGCGCTCGGGCCGCAAGTGGCAAAGGCGCGAACGGTCGTTGCAAAATTGCCACCGATACCTCTGATTTCGCATATTCAAGGGTCGCGCTCCGCGTGCGGATCGTTATGATGCGAAATGCGAAAACGCAAAAGAGGAAGACCATGAAGAAACTGATTGCCCCGCTGCTTGCCTTGGCCCTTGCCGCGCCCGCTCTGGCGTTCGCCGCTCCGGCGGACGAGACGAACGTGACCGCGGGGCTGGAAACCGGCTTCGTGGATCTGCAGAACGGCCGCCAGGACTACAACGGTGTCCGCACCGAGATCGACGGCGTGAGGAACGCATTGCGTTATGAAGCCCGTTTCGCCGTCGGCAATGCCGGCGACACCACCGCCAAGACCGCGGATCTGTCCGTCGGGAAGCTGGCCTACGGCGACATCGTCGGTCCCAAGGTCCGCTACCTGCATCTCGACAACGGTCCCCGCGTCGAAGCGCTGGCGCTGGGCGGGGTCGGGCTCTACGCGCGGCCGCAGCCCAACGTGGTGGTCTGGTCGGATGCGCTGATCGGCGACAACGCCTTCTCCACCCGCATCGGCGGCGAGCTGGGCGTCATGCCGAAGCTGTCGCTGCTGGGCGAGGTCGAGGCACTGTCGATCGACGACGAGGTATCGGCCATCGCCATGGTCGGCGCGCGCTATGACATCGACCGGGTCGGCAGCCTGGACTTCAAGGTCCGCCATTACGACGAGGGGCTGGACGACGGCGTCAAGGGCACGGTCGGTTCCGTGGGTCTGTCGATCAGCTTCTGATCGGCAGAACGTGCGAATAATGGAAAGGGCGGTCGCATTGACCGCCCTTTGATCTTTTCATACCGCGGGTCCCGGTTCCTGGTCCTCGAGAAGCCGGATGTCGCCGGGATGCCAGTTCTCGAGCCCGGCCTTCTCGTCCGGATCCATTGGGAAGCGCCGCACGTTCTCGTAATCCTCCGGGTTCGGCCATTCCGGATTGATCTCGATGAAATCGAGATCACGTTCCGGCGCCTCGATCTCCAGGATCACCGGATCCTCCAGCTCTCCGTCCCAGCCGTTTCTGGCGGCATAGCTCTCAGCATCGCCGAGATCGGTATAGACGTAGACCCCGAACCCATCGTCGCCCCAGCCGCCCGCGATCCCGTCGCGGAGAATTGCCTTTACGTTCTCGCGATTGGTAACGTGGTAGAAGGTGGCCAAGATCAGGGTCCTTCCGGAGCAGGGCAATCGTCGACGATGCTGTAGCCGTTGAACGACCACTGGAAATCTTCCAGCGCCGCGTCCAGATCGGACATGTCCAGATCATCCGGTGCGTCGTAGAGTGCGACATGCCCATCAGTGATTTCCACCGGCTCGAGGCGGGTCTCGCCCACATCGATGGTAAGGTCGAGGGCGTCGAGCGTGACCACCTCGCCTTCGGACTCGTTGTCGAAGTCGATACGCAGCTTCATGGCAGCATTCCTCTCAGGGCGCGGGAGTGTCGTTATCGGGTTTCAGCTCGTCCAGGAGACCGTCCTCGGTCCAGCCCATGCCCAGCAGCACTGAGACCTGGGCGGTCTGACCGTGATTGTTCACATGCGATGCCTGACGATCGGCAAGGTCGTGAGACTCGTTATGATCCGCATTTTCGGAGTTCACCGCGGAGCTGGCCTGCTCGGAAAAGGCATCATAGACCAGCATGTCCAGGTCGGACTGATCCAGGTCCGGCACCCGGGTCAGCAGGTCGGTCGCGGCCGTCTCGAATTGCTTCATCTTTCCATCCAGATCCGCAAAAGGCATACTCATGATCATGACTCCCTGTTATTCGCACATGCCAAAGTAGCGTCGGCTATGGAAAATCCGAAGCCTGATCAGACCGCTGCGATCCCGTCTTCGCCTTGGCGGATCATCGCGGCCAGAGTGGCGAAAAGCAAAGCGGCCGCCATGTCAGGCTGATCCTGCGCGGCGCCGCCGATCGCGTAGCTCACCACCATCCCGTCCCCGTCGCGCAGGTGAGGATGCAGCAGGTTGCAATCCCACATGCCGGTGGCGCGGTTCTGCCCGAGATGACCGACGAGCCAGCCTTGGCCCAATGAGCCGAAGAGCAGGTATGCGCATGCTACGGACCCCTCGGCAGCCGAGCAGATCCACTCGGCCTGGTCCGAATAGCCCTCCTCCCCGGGCGACTGGGGAAAGACCTTCGCGCAGAGCTCCAGCAGATCCTCCGGGTGATGGCGGTCGCAGAGCATGGCCAGGATGTCGTCGGGTTTCATCTCGAGTCTCCATATATCCATTAAATATTTCGCACATATGCCGTCGCCGGGCAATGCGATATTGATTTTTCGCACATTCTCAGATACGCCTCACATCCAACAGGAGGCCGGATCATGATCCCGTATACCGCCATCGACACCGTCTGGCATGTCGGCACTCTGGAGCTCTCGGACCGCTCGGACAGGCGCTCCCTGGAGGGCAACCTGCTCTCCGTCTCGCAGCATCCGGACACCTGGTCGGACATCGCCCGCTGCGCCGGTGTCACCTGGGAGCTCGAGCGCGAGGGGGCGCTCTGGCTCGATGCGCTGGCCCTGTCCGATGCACAGGAGGCGGAGATCCGCGCCTGGGCGATCGCGGAAGGCTTCGCCCGTGAGGCCACCATCTACCGGGTCTGGCACTTCGACGGCGAGGCTGACGACTGGGGCTACTTCGAGTTCGACACTGAGAAGCGCGCCCTCAAGGAGCTCGACGACCCGGAGGAATGGGATAGTGTCGAGATCCCCTCCGAGAGCGGGGAGCAGCTGGACCGAATTGCCGGGGTGGTGCTCACCGATGCCGGGATGGAGGCGGTCGGTCGCTGGGCCGATGTGACCCATGCCGGTGATGCGCTGCTGATGATCTGGGCAGAGCGTGTCCTCAAGCCCGGGAACGCGGACCTTATGGGCGTATGGTGGTATGAGGATGACAATCCGCTCAGCCTCTCCTGCCCGCGCGGCGGGGTCTTCACGGACCGGCTGTGCGAGTTCGACATCAACGATGAGCGCGGCAACGAGCCGCCAAAGAGTTTTCTCCGGATGCATGCCGGCACCGAGGAGGATATGCCATGCCCATGAAGAAGAGCGACTTGCTGCGCCACGGAGCGGAGGCCATGCAAAGAAGCGCCGGCATCCTCGAACTGGTCGACAACCTGGCCGATGCGGGCATCCGGACCTTTCCATCCTTCAGCGCTGGCGGGCGCCTGTTAAGCCTGCGTTTCGGCGAGGACCCGTCCCGAACCCTCACGCAGGGCCGGCTCTTTCGTGAGATCGGTGCCCGCCCGCCCTATCGGAGCGTCACCAACCACGACCCGGTCCTCATGGAACTCGAGGAATCCATCAGGGCCGGCCGACCCCAGCCACGTCTCCTCGATGAGGCCGGCGAGGTGCTCATCGGCCACGACCGCGCTCCCGACACCATGTCCACGGTCCTGTCCAACAACATGTCCGAGGCACGCCTCGGACCGGCCGTCCTGGACGGCTGGTCGACCAGGGGTCGCGAAGCGCTCCTGGAGGCGGCACGTCAGCATGTCGACGACCCGGACGCATGGGAGGCGATCGACGCGATGCCGGAGGCGCACGGGAATGCCGCGCTGCGCTGGATCTGCCGCGGCATGCCGGCCGGTGCGGCCATCCGCCGTCAGGAGGCGCGTGTGGCGGAGATGGCCTCCGCCCGTCCGGTTGCCGGCGAAGGCAGCCCCGCGCCGTAAACCCGGAAATGAACGGTCGGGGTCTGGCCCCGGCGGGTCACATCTCGCAGCAGAGCTGGCGCGAGGGTTCCGGCAGCTCCAGGTCCCGTGCCGGATCGAACCGCTCGAATTCCATGCCGAAGGCGGCGAAGGCCCTCTTGCCCCACCGCGCGTCGACGAGGGCGTGATGGGCGTTTGCCTTGTCCTGGGAGGGCGGCTTGATGCCGGTCAGGTCCTGCAGGACGCGGAAGTCCATGCAATGCCGCGGCAGACCGTCCGGAATGTCCAGCATACGTCCGAAGAGATGCGAGAAGGCCAGGAAGTCGTATGAGGCATAGTGCGCCCAGAGCGATGGCGCCTTGCCGCCCTCGAGCATGAAGTCTCGGACGCGGGCGCCGATCTCACCATGCGGCAGGATGCGCTCGTCATCCGGCGCCGTCCGCAGGAAGGTCTTCTCCATCACATGGGCCTCCATCCAGTCGTCGACCAGATGCCCGCCGCGGTCCGGGAAGTCGGCGTTCTCGAGATAGAGCTCCCTGCCGTCTGCGCGCACCAGCCCGATCGAGATCAGCTCGACGGAGGTGCCGGTGTCGACGAACTCGGTGTCGAAGGAGATTAGCATCCTGTCCCTGAGCGGGCCGGACATGATGGATTCCAGAAGCGGATCGTGCATGACGTTCTCTTTCACAGTTCCGGGCCGGCCAGGTCGGTGACCGGATCCGCCGTGATCCGGTTGGTGAGGCGGTAGCCGACCCGTTCCAGGGAGACGGCATGGCGTTCGGGGAACTCGAGCGTCCGGTCCCGGCCCATCTCGATCAGCGCGACCGACATGATCCGTGACGCCTCACGGATCGGATCGACCCTCCTGTCCATGCTCGGGTTCTCACCGGTATGTCGGAAGAAGTCCGCGAAAAGCCCTCGCACCGGATCCTCCGGCAGGTCGGCCGGATCGAAGCCTTCCTCCACCTCGGGTTCAAGGTGAGGCGCAAGGCCGAGAGACCAGATGATGGGTTCTTCCGAAGGGCTTACGAACCGGAACCCCATCGCCGCGAGCTCACGATTTTCCTCAGCTGCCACATGGCCGCCCCGGGTCTCGGCCAGGCGCGCGGCGACCCGCCTGCGCAGGATAGAGGCCTGCCCCTCATCAGTCTCGAGCTCCGCCCAGCGCCGGTAGGTCTCCGCGGCCTCCGCAGGATCGGTGCGCGGCCAGGGCGCCACGGGCGCGAAACGCAGCTCCGCCTCGTGCAGCCTGCGTCGGATCACAAGCTCCTCCTCCCGATCCGAAATGCGGTAGCCGAAGCGTCTCGCGATGCGATCGAAATGCGGCTTCGGCCCCGGGTCGAAGAAGGCGTCGTAGGCTTGGCGTGACGGCAGGTCATGAAGAGCACGGCCGCGTTCCGTGGCCGGATCGAGATCCGCATCCCAACGCCTGAGCAGGACGCCGGCGCGCCGGGATCCGATGGCCTCCGAAACCTCGGCGGGCGTGTCCGGCACCAGCGCCCTGACCGGACGTTCGTTCCGGTCCAGCTCGAAGCGCCCGTCCTCATTCCAGCCCAGGATCTCGGTGCCGGCATTGTTGCCGTCGCGGATGTGGAACTCGTGCTCGCGACCGTCGATGAGGATGGTTCCATTGAAATCGATGTTCAGGGCGTTGATCTCATCGAGCGAGCAGATCTCCACGCCATCCCCGCTCGACCTCTCACCGGACCAGGCCAGCTCGACGATGCGCTGAAGGACATCTTCCCGGACCGCTTCGGGAACGTCACGCCAGAAGGCATCTTCGGGTTTTCTCAAAGTCATTTTCGGGGATCCTTCAAGGTGGCGGAGGTCACGGCGCGGGCGCATCGGGTTCGGGCGCCTCGACAGGGAGGCGCCGCATGGTCATCACCATGTGCGGGTCGCAGCCGAGATCGAGTTCCTGCTCCAATAGCACGAACCACAGGTCCTGGTGGGCATTTCCGCAGGCCCGATCGAGCGCTGCCAGGCCGGACTCGTAGCGGGTCGTGGAATAGCGGTTTGGCACATAGAGGTGGTGCCGCCCGGCGGGCAGGTCGATGATGGTCGCATCATGCAGTGCCGCATCGATGTCGGCGGCGGCCAGCGCCGCGTCGCCGCCGCAGGCCGCCAGGATGCGCTCCTCCATCTGCGCGCGGGAGCCGCCGATGATGTAGGACCGATCCATGCGGATGACGTGGCCGAGAATGTCCGGGTAGCGCGACTGCATGTCCTCGATGACATCCCAGTCGTAATCGTCCTCGACCTCTGCCTTCGTCAGGTAGTCGGACATGGCCGCATGCTCTGCGGGGCTGATACGCTTCTCTGCCAAGGCCGAGAGCATCCTATCGGCCTTGTGGCGCCAGTCATGATCGACCGCAGCGCTCAGGATGCCGTCCTCACCCGCCACCGTCACCCTGGTGTCGCCGGCCAGCACATGGAAGAGCCCCAGCGTCTGCAGGTAGTAGCTGCAGCGGGCCATCATCTGTGCACCCTCGTTGATGTAGAGCGGGTCGTTGCGCAGGACCTTGTCGGCCAGGGCGCTGAAATGCGTCCCGTCCAGATGAAGGCTGTTGAAGAAGGCGAAGTCACCGCCTGGATGGTCGATCTCGTAATGGTAGATCGCCGCGTTCGTGCCGGATTTCACCGAAGCGGTCTCCGGGAAGGCGAAATGCGCCGGATCCGTCCCGATCCGGATGAAGCCCAGCGCCTCGGTCCTGGCGTCACGATCGCTGATGGTCATCGATCGGTCCGGTCGGCGCGCGAGCACGCCCATGACGATCCCGATCGCCGCCTCTGCGGGGGTATCCGGCTGGTGGAGCGGGATGACATGCTGTGCGATCCGGTTCTCGCCATAGAGCAGCGGGAGCCCGGTCCAGTATGAGCTCGTCTCCGGGTCCGCCAGGAAGCGCTCCAGGTGCGGAACGAGGGACAGGACGTCCTCGGATGGGTTCTCTGTCGCGCGGATCTTCTTCAGCAACTCCAACTGGGCCCGGTGCCCGTTGCAGGCGGCCCGGGCCGGGGCGATGCCCTCGCCGTCGACAAGCGCCTGCAGATAGGCCAGGCGAGCCGAATGCGGCACGATGTCCGACTGCGCCGGAATCCGCAGCCCCTGCCCCATGCGATGGGACATGAGGAGCGCACAGAAGGCGTCGTCACCGAGAAGGGCCGTGACCGGGCTCTGCTCGGGATCCTTCGCCGCGAGGACGGCGCGCGCGCGGTCCTCGATCCTGCCCATCTCCGTCACAGCCCCGGCCCCTCGATCGACTGCTCCGCCTCGCGATCGAAGATCGCATCGGGCCGCGTCCAGCGCTCCTCGTCCAAAAGCGCCGGATCCACCGAGAGCTCGCGATCGGCGATGATGAACATGTCCTCGAACCAGTCGTGCATCTGCACGTCCGGGCTTTTGAACTTCTCGGGGAACTTCTCCAGTCGATGACCGGTCGCCATGTAGACGTGGAGCGTCTGCCCCGGCTCGAAGTCGAGAACCGCGACATCATTCTCGGTGACATAGGCATCGAGCAGGGCGCCGGCCGCGTCACGGTCGGTCACGTAGTCCGGCACCGGGCGATCACGGTCGCCGATGCCGCCATTGGCCTCGATGACCTTTCCGCCCGCCACGATGATGTCGATCAGGATCTCCCGGTCCGCGAAGGTGACGTCCCAAAGATCGCAGCAGACCCGGCCGGCCACCTCCGGCATCGCGGAGGTGTTCGCCTCGAAGTTGCCGTCTTCCTTCTCGATCCAGAGATCCTCGTGATCCTCGTCGAGATGGCCGATGCGGAGCAGGCCTTCCTCGCGGATGACCTGGGGCACGCAGTTGGTGGTGTGGATCCGCATCAGGCCGAGGCGCTCGTAATGGTCCTTCGTGCGGAGGTCGATCCCCTGGTCGCTGTTGATGCTCTTGCGGCTGAACTCGTTTTCGTCCTGGATTCCTTCGTTGAAACCCGGAATGCGGAACCAGTCCGCCATGAGGATGCGGCCGGACGGCGCGGCGATCTCGACATGGCGGATCGCGCGAGGCTCGATCCAGGGTTCGAGAGGCTCGAAGCGGGTCTGCGTGCCCAGCTTGCGATCGCCCCAGATCATCTTGCCCAGGACCGGCGCCAGGAGACGGCCATCCTGCCAATGCAGCCGGTCATCCGTCTTGTGGCAGGTGATGTCGCTCGTGCTGAAGAAGGGCTTTTGTCCGGACCCGGTCAGGAGACCTCCGGCGGCAGCGGCCTCGGCGATCGGTCGGATATGCTCCTCGCCCATCGGCATCAGCGCCTTGGGCCCGACCCGTTCCTTTTCATACGAGCCCGCGTGGCGATCAAGCCCGGCCGCCTCGCGAAGGTCACTCACCACATCCATCATGCCGCTGAGGATGCCCCAGCTCAGCGCTCGCGGGATCGGACAGGCTGCAAGCGAATGCAGCCGATGCTCCAGCACCGCGCCCGTTTCCACGAAGTGGTTCCATGCCTTGGCTTCGTTGATGCCACGACCATCCGCATTCGGAATGGCCTTCAGGATGCCCTCCGCGCGGAGATCGGTGAGGATTCCAAGAAGAGCGGTTCTGAAGGTGGGATCATCCTCACTGAAGGGAACGGCATCCTTCATCCCCGCGTCGGTGCCCATTTCCGCGATGCTGGTAGGAGCAGACCAGGCGTTCCGCCGCTCGCCGCGTTCCTGCCTTTCCAGCGCCTCGCGCATGCCGGCTTCGATGATGTCGGCATTCAGGTGGCGGCGGATGATGTCCGGGTCGAAGGCCGGCTCTCGGAGTTTCTGCATGGTGTGCTTTCTGTCAGAAGCCCGGGCCGTCGTTCGGCTCGGTGATGATTTCGGGGTTCTCGATGACCACCGTGAAAGGCATCATCGACGCCCAGAGCCGCACCTTCTCCGGAGCGCAGGGCAGCGAGGCCAGCTGGTCGAGCGCGTCACGATCATCCGGATCGACCCCTTCCGGCAGGAGTCGAAGCGGCATCTTCCATTCAAGGGGCATACCCTCGACATGGACCGGGATGATGCTGGACTGGCTTTCCATATCGGCCTCGGGCGTGAAGGTGATTTCGAGCATGGGCTCATCCGGATCCCAGCCGAAGGGGCTCCACTTCACGGCATCGTTCCGGTTCCAGTGCTCCACAGCCACCATTACGTCCTCGACGAAGATGCTCCCGTCCATCGGGCTGTAGCCGGGCGTGAATTCGTTGTCCTGGGCAAGTGCCGTAATGGCCATCTCCATGGCCTGGTCCTGACCTTCCAAGCCTGCGAGCGCGGATACCAGGAGGGCTTCATCAACACTGGCGGAAACCAGGTCGAGATCCTGGCGGTATGTCAGGTTTACGGTCAGCAGCTTCCCCGATCGCGGTCCGGACAGCCATTGAGCAGCAATCTTGTATTCCATGTCTTTCAGACACTGCTCCACGGCATCCGACGCGTAGGTCTCCGGGATTACCAGCACCATGCGCCCAATGCCCAGATAAGCGTCGACCGTCATGCCAGCGCGCAGGAATTCGGTCATCAACTCACGCCGGACCTCTTCTGCGTCGTCCCCGGACAGATCGTTTGCGAGCAGGTAGTAACGGGACTTGTCGGTCATTCTGGCCCTCACTCTTTCATTCAAGTGATGCTAAGCTGACTATGCGAAATACTGTAGGACGAAAGACAATCATGGCGGACAAAATCTACATCGAGGTCGGCAGTGGGGATCCCGCCCATCGCTACGAGAACGCCCGGTTGCAGTTCTTCCTGTCGCGCCACATGGAAGAGATGGTGGGCATCCCGTTCCTTGAGGTCCGGGACCTCGAGGACCACATCGTCTTCGGGGCCCGCTCACATATGGGCATGCGCCATGACGGGCCCGGCATCCTGGGCGACATGGATCCTTCGATCTGGGGCGAAGACGTGGTGCGGCGGCTCTCCGGACGGGAATACCACATCCTGCCCGCCCAGGATGCCATCCGCTACGCGCAGGATCTCCACCATGCCGGCAAGGGCCTGCAGGTGGTCGACCCGACCGACCCGGAGCATCGCTACCGGGTGCTGGGCAGGATGCGCAGCGCCGAGGGGTGCGAGAGGGAGGTCCAGCATGTGCTCGGGTCGAACTTCCGCACCGGAAAGGCGGTCATCCTCGACGGTCAGGCTGCCGGCGCGCAGGCTGAGCGGCGCTTCATCTTCGTGGATGGCGAGCTGGTCACGGATACCCCGACCGATTTCGGACTCTCGACCTGGCATGAGGATGGCCATGGCATGGATTGGGATGCGGTCATGCTCGAGAACCACCGGCTGATCACCACCGGCGATCCGGGCATCACCCGCGCCGAGCGGGCACTGGCCTGGGAGATCGGGGTCGGGCTGGAGGCCTTCACCGGCTGCCTGGATGTTGCGATCGCTGCGAACGGCAATCCCGTCATGACCGCGGCACACCGGGCCCATGCCGGGGACTACAGCCTCTATGGCGCGGATCTACGCGCGCTGGCCGAGGCGAGCCATCGGCATGTCCTGAAGATCGAGGCCGCCATGGAAGCGGGTGACGCGCCGGACGGCCCTTAGGGCCGTTCAGGGCTGCGGCTCATCTTCCGTGAGGCTTCGCATCGCCTCGAGGCTCGGCGCGGACCAGCGCACGAGTTGATGATCCCGACGCCCCGTCGTCAGCGCGAAGCCGCGGGACAGGTAGAAGTCCCGGGATCCCGGCCCATCCGCATCCGTGTAGAGGGTGAGGTCGAGCGCATCGCAAAGCCGGAAGACCTCCTTCAGCCATGTCGTGCCGGCACCCTCGCCCGGTCTCTCGGCGGAAAAATCGGTCAGCACAAGCGCGGGATAGTCGACGCCTGGCGCATGAGGGTTGCGATAGGCGCGCATCTCCGCTGTGAGCGGAAGATCGGTCGTATAGGCCGCCATATGGGCGATGACCACGGCGGTGGCCCGGGCCGGATCCTCCTCCGCGTCGAGATCGAGGAACGGATCATCCAGATCGATCAGCCCAGCCCGCATCCTGCAAACCGGCCCGACTTTGTCTTCAGGCGCCTGCCGCTCGATGATCTTGATGGCCTTCTCGTAGCGAACGACGCGCGGCTGGTTGTGGCCCAGCCTCGAGACGATGTCATCCGCCGTGGCCCGATCCATCTTCCAGACCAGGGAGACATCGGTCGCGGTCCAGAAGTTGCCCTTTCCGGCGTATGGAGGAGTAATGCGTGCGAGCATCTTCCCGGTGTTGCGAGGGGATCTGCAGAGCACCGCATAGTGCCGGTCGGAAGTTTCACGCTCGGGCATGGCTGGTCCTTTCTGAGGCGACTGGATCATGGGGACGGACCCGGATCATGAACCTCCCCCTCCAAGCTACGGCGTTGGAGGGGGAGGTTCATATGAAGGCCCGCGGATGAATGCAGGAGATATCCATTGAGGGACATCACGCCTGTCGCCAGATTCCCCATCGTCCCTTGTCCCTTGTCCCTTCAGAAGCCGGGCCCGTCATCCGGCTCGGCCGGCTTCCGCCCGAAGATGCTCAGGTTCCGCGCCTCGTTCAGCTCGCGAACAGCGCCTTTCAGCTCGTCGCTGACCTGGAGATTGCGATACCCGGTGACATGGCAGTCGAGCATGCTCGGTTCCATAGTGTTCTCGAGGTCGTGCCGCAGGGCGACCAGCGACACCGCAGCCAGGCCGTGATCGTCGATCAGCACATGCCATTCGTGGCCGCTGACCTCGCCCGATTTCTGCAGATCCTCCTGCTGCCGCTTCCAGTAATGCGCGATCGCGGTCTCGCCCAGCATCGATGCCAGTTCCGCTTTATCCACGGAATCCACCTGATGCCAGTTGCCCTGATCGGTTTCGAGAACCGGCGTGTCGAAGGTCTCGCGGACCGCCCGGAGACGTGTATCTGCCCGCTCGCGCGCAAGCGCGTTGAGCCCGTCCGCAAAGTCGGCCAGCGCGAAGCGGCGGCCGTCATGCATGGCCAGCCCGTTCGGGCCGACGACCCCGCCGACCGCGTGAAGGCTGGCATTCACGTATTTGTTCGTCAGCAGCGCCTCCATGCGGGCCTCCGCATCATCCCCAGCGGGGCGGATGGCGTTCAGCAGCTGATGGGTGACAATATCGCCGGCCTCATCCAAGAGGGACCGGATCCGGGTGGCGGTTTCCTGCTCCGCCTGCAGGTTCGTCGCGTTTTCTTCACGGCTGCGCGTCATGTCCATCGTCCTTCCATTGTCGGTCTTGAGATGGAGGGCCTCCTCGGCCCAATGCAGGATGGTGCCATCGTCCGGCTTGATCCGCACGAGGGGCGCCTAGTCCATATGTGTGGTCTTCGGCTTGTCGCCCTCGGCAAGGCGGCCACGTGCGCCTCGCCTCCCGGCTTCACGGCTCCATCCCCTCGGAGGGCGCGTCGGCCAGGCCGTCCGCGATGATCTGTTCGAGGCTGCGGTCCGTCCCGCGCGAGGCGCGCGCCTGATAGATCAGGCTTTCGAGCGCCTCGTCCTGCCCGACCAGGTAGTCGTTATCAGTCTGGGCCGCAGCAACATGATCGCGGATGTCCGCCTCGTCGCGCAGGCCGAATTCCCGGATCGCCTCGGCGACGCAGCGCTCCTCCCAGGTCTGCAGGTTGGCTGCGGTCCGCACGACCTCCAGCTGACCGGTCGGCATCGGCACGGCCTGTTCGAGCTTCTCGAGCGCCCCACCCAGAAATGTCTCCATGCCGGAGTTGATCACGCCGTTCTGCTGGAGCAGTCTGCGGACCGCGTCCATGGCGGCATCCAGTTCGGGCTTGCTCAGGACGGGCTGGTATTTCATGTCGGACATGAAATTTCCTTTCATCAGAAATTGGGGCTGTGATCGTCATGGGGACGCGGCTCGTCCGCCTCCCCGTCCAGCACGAGATCGGAGAATTCTGCCTCGAGCGCAGACCGGACATCAGGATCCGCGATTGCGGCGGCCGGCGCGGTCACGAGATCCCCGACGCGGGCCTCGTCGCCGAAGACGTGCTGTGCGAAACGGAGGCTGGAACGTGTCACGAACCGGGGGTTCGGCTCGGCATCTGCGGATACCTGCGCGCCGATCACCAGGACGGTTTCCCCGTCGGCCGTCTCGATGACGCGCTCGATCCGCTCGCAATGCGTCATCGCCTCCTGCCCATCCATGACGCGAAACTTCAGGCTGCCCAGCGCAGGCCCAAGCCATTCGTCGCCCGGCTCCAGCAGGATCACGGGGTCTTCCTGCGGATTCCCAGAAAAATCGGTATCCGAGAAGAAACCCAGCCCGATCGGGCTCCTTGCGTTCACGAAACTGCCCTCACTGACATTCTCGATCGCAAAGAGCCTGCGCGCGGCCGCGAACTGCATGCGGGACAGGAGGTGGATTCCGGGATCCTCGTCCGGATGACGGCTGAAGGCCATGACGAAGCGGTTGTCCGAAGTCGGTCTGGTCATGACGATCTTGCGCGGATCCTTCTCGGCGGCATCCAGCGCGGCCTGGGCCTCCCGGTTCAGGATGGACACCTCCTTGCGGAAGGCGGAGATCGGCCTCTCGCCGATGTTCATGACCCCGCCCTGGACCATCGGCAGCGTCCCGACATAGCCGGTCATGTTGTAGTAGAGCTCGCCCCGCGGCTGGCCATTCACCAGCACCGCGTAGCGGGGATGGCGTTCCATCATGTGCCGGCCGGGCGCTTCCTGGAGGCTGATGCGATGTTTGCGAGGCTGCATGGTGAAATCCTTTGTTGAATCAGACGCCCGGAACCGGCTCGGCCTCGGCCTCGGCCTTGAGCTCGTGCCGGACACGCTCGGCGCCCGAAAAATCCTGGATCGACAGCGCGTCCCAGTCCTTCAGTTCGCTTTCAACCCGGTAGCGCAGCATGTTGCGGACCCAGGCCGCGTCCTCGTCGTCCTCGATCTCACCGCCGGCGAGACGCGTCCTGAGTGCGGCGAGGCCGCGATCCAGTTCTGCCGGATCTTCGGAATAGCAGAGGACCCGATCATGGCGCTGGCTGGTCGCGAGAAGATACGAGCCCGGTAGCGGCTCGCGATCATCCCCGTCGAATTCCGGATCGGGCCGACCGGCAAGCCGGTTTGCCCCCTGCGACAGCGGGCACTTCTGGCCGCGATGGATATGGAACATGTCGACGATGCGATCGACGCGGGTGTCGCCGATTTCACTGCGTCCACGTCCGAACGAGGCGTGCGAGATGAGGCTCTGGACCATCTCGCCGAGGCGGGCGTCGCTCGCCGTCGCCGCATGGGTGAGCATGTCCCGCTTCTCGGCCTCTTGGGGCATCTCCTCGGGGAGCCTGACGAGGGACGGGTCAAGCCGGGCGGCGAGCTCCGGAATGACCCGGAACAGGGCCCATTCGTCATAGCTGTAGATCGGCTCCGCGCTGAAGTGGCCGGTTCCGCGCAGCTCTCGTGCCAGCCCGACCAGCCACTGCGCCATCTCCGGATTGGTCCGGGGCACGGTCAGCTCGTCGCGGACTTCCTTCATCTGCGCCTGGCTGCGCGGCGAGATCATCTTGCGGAAATCGACCATGTCATAGCCTCGTGATCTGTTCAGGCAACAATCCAGCAATAATGCGAAAATAACAAACGATATACTATGGTCCGAAGTCGATATCCTCGTCGGAATCCCCCAGAAACACACTTGGCTCTGGCATTGGGTCCTTGGGCGCCGGGCGGTTCCGGATCCCCATCAGCCCTCTAGCCTATGCATGCCGGCGATCAGGGTAAGCGGGTCGAGCCTGGCGAAGTCCGGGGCCTGATTGTTCAGCTCGGACAACCCGGCCTGATCGATCAGGCCGCGCATCTCGTCGCCGGTGAAGTCCGGGACCACCGTGCTGCTGCCGTCGCGGCGCATATAGGTCGTGGACTTGGGCGATGTCGACATGTGCGGATTCTCAGGGTTCGGGGGTGTGGTCCGGACAGGCCGCGAGGGCCGCGAGCTTGCGTTGGCGATGGGTGAGCATCTCCGGCATCTCGAAGGTGCCGGCTGCGAAGATTGGCAGGGCCTCTGCGGCACAGGCCGAATGCGAGGTCTCGTGCTCGCCGAGATCGAAGCCGAGTTGCGTCTCGGGATCGATGCAGGCCTGGGCCGATGAGCCGGCCGGGACCGTTGCCCGAAACGCCTGGTTGGTCGCGCAGATCTGGTCGAGCCAAGCCCCGGCACCGGCTTTCGAGAAGCCTCCAGCCTCCAGGACCTTCATCCAGCTCGCGCGGCTGCCGATCATGAACTGGCCCTCGTCGACGATGGATTTCAGCCCCTCCACCGCCCCGCGGTAGACGGTGAATCCGTCCGGCCCGGCATCGACCGAGACTGCCTCGTCCTGCTTCAGCCCAAGCCAGCTGATCCCGTGCTTCTCCTGGCAAAGGATCTGCCGCATCATCAGACCGGCCATGCTGTCCCAGTCGTCGGGGCGGCAAAAGGGCCGCGAGGCGCTCATGAATGCGTCCCAGGCCTTGCCCGAGGTATCGTGATCGATGTGAGAGGCGTGAAACCCGATGATTCCGACCATCTCGACCGGCTGATGCTGTTCGAGCTCGATGGTCATGGATCCGTTGATCAGCTCCGCCGGCTCGAGCGCGGTCCCGTCCTTCTCGCACAGCTCCGGCTGAAGGCCGTCGAAACGGGCCCAGACATGCCTTCCGGTCACCCAGGACGTCATCATGTGGGTGGTTGAAGGCCTGTCGAACTTCGCTCCTGCAAGCAGCTCCGGAAGATGGTCCAGGATCGCGGCATCGATGCTGTCGATGTGGTCCTCAAGGTTCATCAGCATACCGATCATGAACCTCCCCCACCAATGCCGTGGCTTGGAGGGGGTTTCGGTCTCAGGCCGCTTGCGCGGCTGAGACCCCGACCGTCCCGGCCGGGTGACCGTTGCCAGGCGGGCCGAGGTCGGGCGCATCAATGCGCGCCGCCACCTCGGCCAGCCCCCAACGCAGCAGGGTGAGCGCGGCCGCCTCGTCGCGGCCATGGCTGCACCCGCAGGCGTCGCAGTCATGACGGCGGACCGACAGCGCCTTCTTCCGGACCGCACCGCAGTCCGGACAGCGCTGCGACGGCTTCAGCCGTCTCGTGTCCGCCTCGAGAAACTCCGAACCAGCCTCTGCCGCTTTGTATCGGAGCATGTTCAGGAACGCGGCCGGGGCCGCGTCCAGGATCGATCTGTTCAGCCCGGCCTTCTGGGCCACGTTGCGGCCCGGCGCCTCGAGCGTGCCGCGCGCCGAGGCGGTCATGTTCCGCACGGTGAGCGTCTCGGTCGCGATCAGCCGGTGCCGGCCCGCGATGCGGGCGGTCAGCTGATGCAGGAAGTCCTTGCGCCGCGCGGCCACCTTGGCGTGCCGGCGGGCCAGAGCCCGGCGCCGCTTCCTCAGCGCGCCCCGGCTGACCTTGCGCGACCGGGCCAGCGCCGAGAGGCCGCGCTGCCGCTCGCGCAGCGCCTCCGTCTCCGCATCCAGGTGGCGCGGGTTCGCCACCGCCTCGAAGCGGGGTCCGGCCTCCGTCTCCTGCGCGATGGTCGCGAACTCCGCCACGCCCCAGTCGAGACCGATCGCCGGGCCGGTGGCCGGCGCGCGCACCGCGCAATCCGTCTCGACCACGACGCTCAGCTGCCAGCCGCGCACGTCCCGGACGACATCCGCCTTGAGGATCCGGCCCGGCGTGCGGGCCAGGCCGCGCATGCGCATCTCGCCCACCCCGAAGAGCCGCACCCGGCCATGGCGCCAGCCCTCGCGCATCTCGACCCTGAACCCGTTGCCGTGCTCCTTGTAGCCCCAGCCGCGGAAGCGGTCCGCGCTCCTGAAGCGCGGGAAGCCCGGGCGCTGGCCGGCGGCCAGGCGGCGGAAGAAGGCCTGGAAGGCCAGGTCCAGCCGCTTGAGCACCAGCTGCGCCTCATGGGTGTGGACGAGGCCGCGCCATCCGCCCACATCCGCGCGGATCGCCGGCAGGCTCTTCTCCTGATCGGACCGGCCGATGCGCACGCCCCGCGCCCAGGCGCCGATGCGCTCCTCGAGCGCGGCGTTCCACAGATCGCGCAGCATGCGATGCTTCGCCTCCAGGAGCGCGATCTGCGCCCTGGAGGGGTAGAGGCGGAAGCTGATGGTGCGGGTTGTGGGCATTATGCGAAAATGGTATTGGTTCTGGCATGAGATTGCAAGAATATTCCCATACCGCAAACTGCGTGTTCAGCCTCAGCTACCACATGGTTCTGGTGACGACGCGCCGCCGGCCGGTTCTGACCGGGCCGATGCTGGAGGTGGCCGAGGCCCTGGCGCGGGCCCGCTGCGCGGCGCGCGGCGGCGCGCTGGTCGAGTTCGGGGCGGAGGCGGACCACATCCACCTGCTGCTGCGGCTGCCGCCCTCCGTGCCGGTGTCGGATCTGGCCAATGCGGTCAAGACGAACATCTCCCGCACCCTTCGGCGGGACTTCCCGACGCTGCGCCGGATCGGCCCGGCGCTCTGGTCGCCCAGCTACTTCGTCACCAGTTGCGGCGGGGCCAGCCTGGAGACGGTCAAGGATTACGTCCGGGCGCAGGCGCGCCCGGACTGAAGACGTCGTTCGCCTCCGGCTCCCCCACCAATGCGGCAGCTTGGAAGGGGCTTGTCGCGACGAACTTGGTCACGCCAGGCGTCGAAGTCTGCAGCATCAGCTGCGTCACGCTGCGGCAATCCCAGTCCCTCCCCTGGCCCACGATGAGCCGGTTCCAGGCTTGGGTAAACTCGAGATCATGTCCGTGATCTTCGACGGGCCCGATCCGGCCCTCCTGGTGCAGTTCCTAAAGAAGCGGCACCACGACGCCGTGGTGGATCCGGTGCGCGTAGACCTCCATGTGCGAGTGGCAGCCCCGAAGTCTGGTTCCGGGACAGTTCTGCGCGAGGATCTCGCGGATCGCGCCATCGAAATCATCGGCCCTGCGATTGCCAGCGGTCATCTGAGATCCCTCTTCGTCCAGCTATTTGGTGTGCTGATCGTTTTTTTTCGCACAAATCACCGAAAGGCGGAAGACCAATCCATGTTGAAGATGCCGCGAGGAAGCCCGCCCACGATCATGAGCCGTTCCAGCCGCGCATCGACCTCGCGGTTCAGCGGAGATTCGAAATGGTCCCAGGCCACCTCCGCCGGGACCCCCTTCTCCACGAAGAACGGTGCCGGGTCGATGTCGCACAACCATTTCCTGGCTCAGGCGGAAGCGGCTGCTTCCGCCCCGTCCCGCACCATGACCATCAGGCCCTTCCTCTTCATCTTGACCGCGCCGCGCCTCGCCTGGATCCACTTCTCGGCGCTCATCCCGAGGAAGCCCCCCCTGGTGAGGCCTCCGTGGTCACACAGCTGCATGGAGATCTCCTTGATGACCGAGCACCTGATCTCCGCCTGTGGTTGGGCATCATACCAGGCGACGAAATCGGCAAACCCGTCGCGGGCTTTCTTCAGATATGCAGCATATGTCCCGTCCTTGCTGGCAGGTAGAACCTGTCCAACCGAGGCGCAGTCATGGGCGAATTTCTCGATGCTCTCATCTGAGCCGCACAGCGCATGCAGGATATCGAGCTTTTCGAGGCGCCGATGGGTGTCCGCGCAGTGATCACCGAGCAGATACATGGTCACGGTCCAGTGCTGGGGGATGCATCCCGTCACGTCGACATCATAGTGATGCCGGTCATGATCGGACACGAGCCGGATGCGGGCACCAGTGGCTCTTATGGCGTCCACCGATAAGCCCACGGCCGCTCTCATCTCGCTGAAGAGCCGTTCGGACGCTGCGGATACGATCTCGTCGGTCGCGGACATGGGATCGATGCCATGAACCGCCTCCATGGCCTCACCAAGGCCTGAGAAGTCGAGCGCTGCAATGCCCGAACGTATCGCGCGCATCCCTGACACCGCGTCTGCGTAGGAGCCGTCCGCCTGCTCCTCATAGCCGCGCAGATCGAGGTTCTTGATGGTCGAAGCCAATGAGGCGGTGTCACGACCTTTCAATGCCCCGTCCGACGAGACGCAGCTCAACAATCTTGCGATCTGATGAATGCCGAAATCCGTCAGGCTGGCCAATTCACAGACCAGGTCTGACAATGGCTTCTGAAGTCCGGGTGCATCCACCGAAACCTCGACATTATCAGCCTCGCCGCCACCGGCTACGGTCGAGAGCGCGGCCCCGACGGAGTTGAGAATCTTCGAAACATCCGGGGCCTGTGGTTCAGCAGCCGCATATTCGGAGAAGCGCAGTATCGCGCGCGCGCAAGCCGCATAGAGCTCATCACCCTGCTGCTTCCAGACATTCGTAAGATCGATCAGCATAGCCGTTCCACAGGATCACCTTGAAGCCGTATCACCGTGCGTTCCTTGTCGTCCAGCCATGCTTTTCCACACGTTTCGGACGACATCCGTGCCAGATGGAAATCCGGCTCCAGGAACCCGGACGGGGTTGCGGTCAGGCATCGGGCTTTCGGTTCATCGAAGAACCGGCAGGGTCCCGTGCCGCCCGCGCCGGACCCTCTCGACCCCCACCGTGCATACCTGCGAGCCTTCGATCAGGAAAGGGCGGGTTCGGGATCTTCGGGGCCTTCTGGCAGAGGGCGCATCAGGATCTCTGCGTGCATCGCCTCGAAAAGCCTGATTTCCCGCGTGAGCAGGTGCTTGATGTTCTCGTAGACCGGCTCCTGGTCCGGGAAGCGACGTCGCGCGGTCTTCAGGATCGGCAGAATGAAGTCCTTCGTCTCGGCGATGTATTCCTGCTGCTTCTCGAGCGAGAACACCCCCAGCATCGAACCCTGGTTGTTTGCGCGATCGACGCCCTTCACCACGGATGCGATCGGATCTTCCTCGATCATGCGGCGGACATCATCGGAACTGCGCTTGCGACCCTGGACAACCTTGCTGAGAGCATTCGTTGCATCACTGATGAGCGGCCCGAAGCGGTCCTTGAGAAGTCCCAGGGAGACATTGCCGTCCTCGACGCAATCGTGCAGGAAGATGGTCGCGAAGGTCTCCTGCGGATGCCGGAGGCTGGCATCCAGCGTCCGTGCGAAATTCGCCATCCCGATCTGGTGATAGAACTCCGGGGTCACCCCGTCCTTCCTGGTTCCGGTATGGTGGTCCTTCGCAAAGTCCCATGCCTCGAGCGCCACGTGATATCTCCTGCCCTGCAGGAAATACCGCAGCGCCGCGGTTTCGACGGCCATGCGCCCTGCAGCGCCGCGATTCTGCTCATCCATGATGCCCACTCCGTCATCGCCTGTTCCTCTATTTTATTTTCGCATAGACACACGCATTTGGATAGCCCCTGCAGCCGACCCGTGATGCCAATCAATCCGGACAAGTCATCAGTTCGATTCAATGAAAGGATTCCAGCTTTCACATTGCCTTCGCCCAATGCCGGTGTTATCTTTTTTCGCATTCGCCGATACCGGCGTCATCGAGCCATACGGAGACAGGCCACCATGATCCTCGGATTGCTGCGGGTTCTCGCGATCGGGCTGATCCTGATGACCATGATCTACCTGCTGGTCAGCGCGTTTCTCCGCGGCAGCCTGGCAGCCGGATATCGCAAGCAGTGGGCCGAACTGCCCGCGGGTGAGCGCCTCCGGATCGCACGCGAGGATTGGGTTCGGCGGAAGGTGGAGGCCCATCGGTCCGGCATCCGGCTTCGCGCCTTCCTCATGAGCTTCGCACTCATGCCCGCCGGCTTCATGGCAACGATCATCCTGGTCAATTGAGAGAGAATGCATGATCAAGTATATCAAGATCGCTAAATGGGCGGCCATCGGGGCGGCCGTCCTTTCCTTTGGAGCCGTGCTCCAGTATTCGCTCCCGAAATCGCATATCGTGGAGGTGGTGGGGACCGAGAACCGCCGCATCGATTTCGGTGAAAACAGTTTCTTCTGGGCCTCCGCCGACAGCGGAACCGACGCCACCCGCAAGGACCGCGACGTCTTCTTCATCCAGGCACGAATGCCCGATGGCACGCCGATGGTCTACCGCAACGAGGACACCAACTGGGGGTGGCCCTTCTACTTCAAGTTCGACAGCTCCAACCTGCAGGCGGAGGCCGCGGCGGCCGCGAAGGATGCCGGCGGGAAGTGGTTCGCCGTGAGCTATTACGGCTGGCGCGTCAAATGGTTGACCGTCTTTCCCAACGCCATTTCGGTCCGTGAGGTCGCCGGGCCGGACGTCTTCTTCTTCCCTTGGGCGAAGGCCATCATCCTGACCATCCTGGGCGGTGTCGCGGCCATGACCTATGTGACCGGTGGAAGGCTCAAGCGCCGCCTGCTCGGAAAACCCCGGCGGGCCACCGAGGGCGCCCTGGGCACTGCCGACTGATTTTCCGCCCAGCGTCATCTTCAATCCGAAAGCCCAATGATGGAAATCCCCCAGGCGCCGTGCGCCCGGGGGATTTATCATGCGGTGTGATTCAGCGAAAAGTCATTCCACGATGCATTGCGGGGCCGTTTCGTCGAACCAGCCGATGGTGTAGACACCGCCCTCCAGCTCGACTTGGAAGCTGTGCGCCGCATCGGGATGTTCGGCCGTGCGCATGATGAAGGCAAGGATCGGATCGCGAACCAGATCCTGCAACTCCCGCCGCATGGCGCGGTCGTCCGGCAGGCGGGCGAGATGCTCAATGGCGGTATTTGCCATGTTGAGCGCAACGCCCAGCTCCCGCAGCATGGACATCATCTCCGCCAAGACCTTGCGGGCCTGCTCCAGGCGGACATCCTGTCCGGGGTCGCAGATGCTGAGGATGCAGTCGTAGCCGTCGACCAGGTCCGGTCCGACGCGCCGAACAAGCGACTCGCGCTCCTCGTCCTTGCGGCCAAAGCCCATCGACACACCGTCGCCATCCGGCGAACCGGACAGCCAGCTGAAGATCCATGCACCGCGCAGGCCGATCTGGCGACCATCCGCCGCACGGAAACCACCAGCCTTCACCGTCTCGGCCATGAACTCGCGAATGGCGTGCGCAGCCTCCTCGATGCCATGGATCCATACCACCATGTCCTGATAGCCGTCCGCGATCTCCACCAGGCGGCCGCTGCGATCGACCCCGCTTTGCGCAGGCAGTCCGACGAGTTGCCAGAGATGGGACGGGTCGCGCAGCTGGCTGATGTCCAGCCGCAGGAACGGCAGCCCCATCGCACAGGCGAAGCTGCGCACGAAGCCTTCTGCTGCCGGTCCGCTGGATGACCTGACCAGCACGTCGGCGCGCACCCCGTCCCTGCCGCGCAGGTTGAGCGTGGCGGCCCTCGCCAGCCCGGCCAGCTTGCGGGCGGGTTCACCCTGGCCACTGTTGGATTCCAGCAGTCGCCCTTCCAGTGCCGAGAGGATCTCGGCCTCCTTCCGTGTGGGCAGGCGCGGCCGGCGCAGGCCCATCCGGTCCGCCCCGTCCAGCACGTGCTTCTGGCGGAGCACCGGCGTCTCGACAAGACCCGGATCATCGGAGATGCAGGCCACGCAGGCCATGTCGAGCAGATCGAACGCCTTGTCAGGGAAGTGACGCTCGGGCATGAAGCGCTCCGTCAGGCGACAGATCTCCTCGAGGACCCCCTCCTCCATCTCGATGCCATGATGCTCCAGCCAGCTCTGTGCGCTTCCCTGCAGGATGTGAAGCGTCGCCGTGGCATCGGGCTCATGGACCTGGATCACCTCGAACCGGCGCATCAGCGCGCCATCCCGGCGCATTTCGCGCATTTCCGGCGGCGTGGTCGCGCCCACCACGGTGATCTCGCCGCGGCCGAGGGCGGTCTTGAGCATGTTGGCCCCATCCATCCCCTTGGACATGCCTGAGCCTGATCCCATGATCATGTGGAACTCGTCCACGAACAGGATGGCCTTCTCGCTGCGCAGCTTCTTCAGGAGATGCTGTATGCGCGCCTCGTAGTCCCCTCGGAAACGGGTCCCGGCGACAAGGTCCTGGATCGCAAGCTCGTAGAAGGGCCGCTTGGCCAGCGAGGGATTGATGTTGGCGCCGCGCAGCCGCATCGCCAGGCCCTCCGCGATCGCGGTCTTGCCCACGCCGGACTCGCCCACGAGAATGACACTGGACTTCCTGCGGCGACGCAGCGCGGTGAGGATCATCTCGATCTCGGCGTCACGTCCGAGGACCGGATCGATTTCGCCCGAGGCGGCCTTCTCTCCCAGGTTGCGCAGGCAGGCTTCCACCTCGGCTGCGGTCTCCTCTTCCTTGCGCTGCTCCGCCTGGGTCTTCTTGCGGATCTCGGTGGTCGGTGGTTCCTGCGGCGCCGGCGGGCTTGCGGGCTTCTGTCCAGCCGGTTCGATCGAGCGAGAATGCTCGCGTTCGATGCGCTTGAGCATGCTGTCGAGGGGCTTGTTTTCGTCATCCAGCGGCTCGTGCAGGGCGACCGTCCGTGCCTCGCCGACAGGACGTTCGGCCCGGACCCCACGGTCATCCTCACGGACGGCGTCGTCAAAGCCGAAGTCCAACTCCGGGTCCATGAATGCGAGGTCGTCCACATCGAGCAGGAGAACCCCGGCGCCGCAGTCCTCCAGGGCTGCGGTCGCAGGCATGGAGCTGTCTGCTGCACGGATCATCGCCGAGAAGAACTCGGAGATCGATGCATCGGCATCCTGACCCATGGGACCGTTCATGAACCGGTCGAAGCTCTCGACCAGCTTGCGTATGCCATCGGTCATGCCGAACTCGTCGGACTGGAAGCTGAACTGAGCATGCTCGCGGAAGGCACGCGCGAGGCTTCCACGGCAGGCGTCCGGATCTCCTCCGGCCGACTGGATCAGATCGCGAAAGGCCGGCTCGGCAAGCAGCTCATGGAGAAGGTGTTCAGCTCCCAGGAACCGGAAGCGGTATTCCCGTGCCAGCCGAGCGGATGCCTCCAGGTGGAACTGGAACCAGGGCAGCGCGCTGAAGTCGGGGAAACGATGATCCGTGCCATCGAAATACTGGTGCAAGTTGTTGTTGATCGTCATGTGAAGCCGGCTCTCGTGTTTCTGCCTGTCAAATGAGGACACGACCTTGAGAGCCCGACCTTACGTTACGTCGAACGGCAGGAGATCACAACCAAAATTTTTCGCGTATTTAACTCCATCCTGGGCGGTTGTGCTCGATTGCGGCAGAAAAGTGCTGAATGCACTCCTCGATCTGGCGATCACCCGCCAACAGGTCTGCGAGAGACTTTCGAAGACGTGCGAGAAAATCCATGCAGTCCGGTTCGATATCGTCGGGATCGTAGACGTGGGTCGACCCTCCCCGATCCCGGTCCAGCCAGGCGTCCGCGATCGCATAGACCGGGTCGAGCATGAGGCAACCCCAGATGTCCCCCGGCCCGGCTTCCGCATGCGACCTCAGGATCCGGTAGGTCTGCGCGTCGCGCTCATGGATCCGGGCACCGCCGATGGTCGGCACATCGCCCTTCGGCACGAGAATGTCCGGCATCTGCTGGAACTGGGTGGCCCAGCCCGCGTATGAAAGCGCGGCCGAGCCGCCGATGATGCCTACATGCCGCAACCGTCCACCTCGTCCTCGTGCCGCACCTCCACATCGGGAGCGAGATCCGCGACGAGGGCCCGCCCCAGCGCCGCCTGGTCCAGAAAGGCTTCGAAAAGCCTTTCGAGATCTCCGTTCGCCCGGATGCGCAATACATGTTCCGCGCCGAACCAGCGGCTCATGTCCTCCGAGAACCCTTCGAAATCGGTATCACCGGCAAGCACGAAATCGCGCTGCAGCCCATCTCGGATCTCATGCGGCGCGCGCCCGTAAATGCCCATGCTGGCCAGAAGTGCCGCCTTGCGATCGGCCTGGGCAGGCACCATGCGCGACAGGACGCCGAGATCGTGGATGTCCCGGTGCTTCAGCGCGGGGCGCTGCGCCATCGCGACGATCTTGTCGCCCCAGATGGAGACCGGCAACGCGGCGCGGATGAGACCACGCGACACGTCGCCCGCAATCGCCTGCCTTTGGGAGAGATACCGGTCCAGGCGATCCTGCGGGGTGAGGTAGAACTCGACCTTCACCCGGATCGCACCATAATGGCCGGGATGCTCCCAGCGCAGCATCATGCGCACGACATCGCCCAGCTCCGGCTCGCGACCTTGGGCCTTCCTGACGAGGTCGATGCGGGCGCCCGGCCATTCCAATGAGGCGCGCATCCGCATGGCGGCCTCGATCTGCACGGAATGGGCGAAGATCCTCGTCACCGCATCCGGGCTTCCCATGAAGTCGAGATCCTCTGAGGAGCGCTTCGTCCCATGGATGATCGAGAGGCTGGTGCCGCCGTGAAAGACGAGCCCGGCGTCGATCCCTTCCGCATCGGCACGGCGGGCAATCTCGGTGAGCATGAAGTTCTGCAGCTCCCGGGTGACCTCCAGGCGTGCATCGTTCGTCAACGGCTGCCTGCTGGATTTCGTGGATTTGTCCGCCATGGTCTTGCTGCTCGTTGCGGCCATCTGGCCTGGTTGCGGGGCGCCCCGGGGGCAGCCTATCAGATGTCCATTCCGTCATGAAGCGCCAGCTCGCCGATCTCCTTGCCGAAACGGTCCCTGAGGAGCCGGATCACCTGGTCGGCCCGGTCGTAGGGGTCGAGGCGGCCGGCATGGTCGACGAGGGCCGCCTGCACGTCCCGTGTCGAGACACGCTCGGAGATTGACACGTCCTGCAGCAGATCCTCGACGGAGATGGCCGGCATGCCCACATTCGCACCGGGGATCCGCTCGAGCTGGTTCTGGATCGCGCGAAGAAGTTTCGGATTCGCGATTTCGCGGATGTTGTTGGCGACGACTTGTGCCATGTCCACCCGATCCGCGGGAGACGCGTCCACGAGCATGGTCGCGGCCGCGGCCTCGACCTCCCAGGAACCCACCAGATCCTGCAGGTATCCCGTTCGGCTGCGCAGGTCGTTGAGCGGGATGGCTGGCATCCGGGCCCGCTCGGGATGGATCACCATCATGAGCCCCTCCCCGTTCGGTCCGAGCCCGATCTCAGGTGGACAGGACATGCTGCGACCATGCAGGATGCAGATCGCGCGCATGACGGCGCGGGCCTCCGAGGGCGTATCGAAGACGAAGATCTCCGGGGATCCGGTTTTTTCGAGGTCTCCAAGCAGTTCCGGGGGCGCATCCGCCGAAAGGAGAGCGGCCTCCGGTGTCCGCTTGAGCCCCAGCGTGACCTCTCCTCCCTCGGCGTCGTATCCGACCCAGAGCGGGATCATCAGGATTGCCTTGTCGTCCATTGCGGCCCCTTGGCATGGCATTGCGGTTTGCTACGTCATAAAGTATTTCGCATACATATAAACACAAGATCTGCCCCTATCGCAAGATGGGAAATTCTCGTATGCGAAACATCCCCCGCCCCTCAGGGGGCGGGACTTGCTGCATCCGCCTCCGCCACGAGTTCCCGGGCCCGGGCCGCGGCTTCTCGTGCCTCGACCTGGCGCTGGATCAGGAGTGCCGCGGCCTTGGGATTCATCGCCGCCACAAGATCACGCGCACCCTGGTCGCGGAAGATCACATCCGGCGTCTCCGCCTTGCCGACCTGTCCGCCCATGATGTAACGCCATTCGGCCCAGGTGCCCTGGCGGCGTTCAGGCTCCTCCCATTCCATGCCGATGACGCCGCGCCAGCTGATCTGCGCGACACGACGCGCCAGGCCACCGGCCGCGGCGCCCCCGGTGAGGCCGGGGACGAAGTTCTCGCGATATGCCGTGATCTCGTCGAAATTCAGCCGGACATCGCCGTTCCTGACGGCCGCCTTGAATTCCGCGATGGCCTGCAAGCATTCGGGATCCGGAGAACGATTGTGGTTCGCCCTGTGCTGGATCTGGGTCATCTGGGAGATGGCCTCGGCCACGGATTGCCCCCGCAAGCCGCTGAACTCGACGGTGGAGTAGCTGGTCTCGCCATCCGCATCCTGGACCGACAGAATGTGGCAACCCACACGTTCGGCCTTGCTCAGATAGGCCCGCCCGACGCAGTGGTGGAGCCTCGCGGATTCCTGTCGCAGCAGCTCATGTCTGTCGAGACTGCGCACGACCCGGCCATTCGAGGCGACGAAGGGCCTGCACAGTTTCGGGTATTGGCCGGGCTCGTAGGCGTCCACCCTTCCGCCGGGCTCGAGGTCGAGCTCACCGGTCGCCTCGTTGAGGGCCGGGATGCGGGAGGCGTAGCGGCGTGCCATCTCGAAAAGGCTGGTGATCTGGTTCTTCGCGTTTCCGGTGCAGACCCTCGTCGCAACCTGTGTCGCCGCGGTGAAGAACTCGCCCGACACCTCCGGAATCTCCTGCTCCGTCGAGGCGATGGAGGACAGGACCAGCGGCAGCACCGCGGTTCGGGAGAAATCCTCGATCGCCTCGAGTGCATCGATGGTCGTCAGCACCATCAGGCGACGGTCGAACTCGGCCGGCTCGAAATCAGCGGAGCGCGCCAGCTGGGCATGAAACTGGACCCAATCCCCCTTGCAGGCCGAGAGTGTCTTCTCGACCGGAATGCCCAGCGTGTTCTCGATCGGGATCGCGCAGGCCGAGACGATGTCATGGAAGGCCTGCCAGGACTTGTCGTCCTGAGGCACCCTGTCGGGCGGCAGGGTCGAGAGGACCTTCAGAGCGTTGTCGAGGCTCAGCTCGCCGGAAACCGGAAAGCGGCGCTCACGGTTGACGCCCAGCGCGTCCGCTCCGCGCTGCGCCTCGCCCTCCTCGAAGATCCGGCCCGCGGGCAGGCCGGTCTTGATGTTCGCGAGCCGCTTCAAGGCCGCCTTGCCAAGACCGGTGCGCTCCATCAGCTCGCCCTGAAGCGGCTCGCGATTGTCGACCGCACGGGCCATGATCGGGTTGTCCGCGATCATGCCTGCGAGCACCGGATAGGACATGGCGGCCTGGGCGCGGTCCTGGTTTTCCGCGTTGCCATACCAGAAGACCGCACGGGACGAGGGACGCCCCACAGCGCTGAGCGCCCTGCGGGCCGCATCGATGTCGGCGACGGGCGCCCGGGGGATCTGGTGGAAGATCTTCGAGACGGCGTCGCGCACGGTCATCGCCTGAAATCCCGACACCGGCGCCCCGGTTCGGAACCCGTTGCGGCGCGCCGGCATGACGCTGCCGCGGATTTCGCGCGTGAAGCCGTTCGTCTTCAGCCACAGATGCTGGTCCCCGTTGAGGAAGATACTGCCGAGATCGTCCATCTGGCGTGAAGCGTCACGCGCCGCGTCCCGCCGGGCATTGGTGCCGGCAAGGAAGCTGTCCCATTCGGAGAGCTGATCTTCGAGGCTGGACTTCACCGCCATCCCCTCGTAGGCGGCCTGCATGTTGGCCGCGCTCATGAAGGCCCAGAGCGCGATGGTGCCGACATTGGTCTCGTCGATGATCGGGCTGGCGTAGCTGACCGGGCGCACCGGCGGCAGGCCGCCATGGGCGGGAGAGCCCAGGTAGCCGTTGATGCGGCTCTCGGCGCGGTTCCAGCGCATCATCATCCACTGCGGATCACGACCGGCGCCGAGCAGGAAGATGTCGGCACCGGTATCGTTGGGGCGGAATTCGGATTTCAGTTTCATCGTTCAGCCCCAATGCATGTTGTTCAGATCCTCGTTGTCCGCAGGTTCCTCCTGGGGGGTGGGGGCGTCGCCATCACCTTCAGGGACATCCGCCCCCTCCATCTCGGGCGCCTCCTGGTCGTCCGGATTCGCGATGCGTGCGTCGCGGTCGATCTCGTCGTCCGCCACGGCGTTGACCACCTCGTTGATCATCGTGCGGTAACGGCCGTCAGTCAGGAGCGGGGTGTCCAGCAGCTCGAGGATATCGAGCGTGCGGCGCAGCCCCTCGCGGGTGGTCAGATCGAGCTCGACGAGGTGATCGCCCTTCTTGCCGGGGCGCCGGTAGGCGCGGGCGGGCGCATCCTCGAAGCGGCACAGGGGGCGCTGATACATCGCCTCGTGCAGGCCGGGCCGCTCGGAGTAGAACTCCCAGGTCGACTTGCGAACCGGCAGCATGTCCAGGCGGAAGCTCCGCTCCGTCATCGTGACGATGACGTCCGCATCCTGCCGGTTGCCGACCGCCTTGCCGGGGGTGATTCCGCCCCACATCTTCACCAGCCCCTGGGTGCGGACCAGCTCCGCGTTGTGCAGGAAGCGGTGGGCGAATTCGGCAGCGATCTCACCATTGGAGATGTTGGCCGGCAGGCTTTCCATGTTGACCTTGGCCCTGTGGACCACGATGCCCCGATGGACATGGTTCTCCATGTCCCGGAAGAGCGAGATGGTGCCCAAGTCGTGGCGTGCGGCTTCGGTGAGCGCCTGCAGGATGTTGTTCGAGCCGGTTTCGCTGCCGTGCAGGATCTGCACCGGAGCGCGGCGGGTCAGCAGCCGGTCACGGTCGAATTCCTCGAGGTATCCCTCCTCGAAGGTCTCGGAAATCCCTGGGCGGAAGCGGATCCGTTCCATGTCCACCCCCCCGATCCTCGACAGGGAGACCGTTTCCGGACGGGCCATGCCGGGGGAAATGACCTTGATCTTGTATGCCGAGCCCAGCTCGTAGAAAAGCGGGTTGGTCGGCGGGGTCAGCCCCACGATGGTCCGGTTCGTCAAGCCGTCCGGGTCCATTTCCGAGGGGAACCGGATCGAGACGCCGGGCCGCATGTTCTCGAGAAGCCAGGCCAGATCGGTCAGCCGGGTGTGACGCACACGGAACTTGTTGCCGGCCTCCTCAGGCCGCTCCAGCGCATCCTCCATGCTCACCCCCTCCGGCAGGAAGGGGCGCATGAGCATGGGCATGTTCTGGCTGATGCGCTCCGCCCAGGAGGTGAAGCCGTCGGCGCCGTAGAGGCGGCGGCAGGCCTCGACCTCGGAAACCAGCTTGTCGCCGGTCCAGGCCTCCTCGTTGAAATGGTGGATGCCGGTTGAGAGATAGAGCGGCGACATGAAGGCGGAGGTGTCGAGATCGGCATCGTCCATCTCGCGACCCGAATAGAGCGACGTCGCGCGGATCTCGATCTGGCCTTCCAGCTGCTTGGGACGCAACGGGTTGGCGTTGCGGCTCTCCAGCTCCTCGATGAGCGCATCGAACTCCATGCGGATCCGCTGGACCAGGTCGTCCTGTTCGCGCGCGACCAGCATGATGGAGCGGGCCAGGACGCGGTTGGCCAGAGATTCCGTATCCGCACGGACGCCGGAACCGGTGTCGACCGCCTCGTTGCCCTCACGGCGGTTGTTGCTCGGGTCTTCCGCGAACTCGGGGAATCCCAGACGCCGCGACAGGGCCGGCATCGACATCAGCACGTTGCGGGTGGCCTCGTCGCCGACGCGGTTCAGAAGGTCGGGGACATCGTCCAGCAGCAGCGGGTGCGAGCGGTTTCCATCGACCGAGGCGCCCAGCGAGCGAAGCTTGCGGTTGCGCTGCTGCAGGATCCGCATCTCAGGGATCAGGCCGGTGACGACCGAGATCACCCGCGGATTCGCGACCTGGCCGTAGCGGTTGCCGCGACCCTGGCTCTGAACGTATTTGATCACATCGACCGGTGCTTCGAGTTCGATCATCGAACGCGGACGCTGGTCCGCGAAGTTCGGGCTGGCATGCATCGAACCGCCGGTAGCGCCGGCAGAGTTGTAGATGATGCAATCCAGGCCTCCGGCGTTGAACTCGTTGATCGTATCGCGGCGGTTGCGGTCCTGACGGCGCTGGATGCGGTTGTCGCGGTAGCACAGCGTGCGGCCGGAGATCTCGCCGACGCTGACCCCATTCTGCTCGAGACGCTCGATCAGCGCGTCGACCGGAGAGACCGGGAGGTTCTCGGGGAGGCGATCGATCTGCTGGGTGATGAGGGCGGCCGCCTCAGCCACGGCCGGGTAGGCCACGCGGGCATCGGACGTCTCGCCATCGATCCGGATGCGATACATGCCCTCGTGGATGCGGTGGATCTGGTCGCGCAACGTCAGGTTCGTGGCCGCTGCCATCGCCTCTTCCGGAGGCGTGTTCTCGTCACCCCGCGCCAGCTCCTGCAGCAACCCGCCATTGGTCGAATGGAAGGTGATGAGCGGCTTGCGTCCCTCCGCGATCTCCTGGAGCGCAGCATCGACCGTCTGATCGATCTTCAGCGCGTTCATGGTGATCCGGGCGAGGTTGGCGAGCGGCGAACCGAGCGCGTTGGAATACTGGTTCAGCTCGTTGGTCTGGGCACGGGCCGCCTCCCGGGACATGCCGTTGCGGACCATCTGCTGATAGGCCTGGGCCTGGACGCGGCCGAGATGTTCGCTGACCACGCCGGATGCCTCGATCATCAGCTCCACCACCGGGGAGAACTGATCCATGATGCCCTGGTATTCGAGCATTTTGGCGTCGTCCGGCAGCGCGACCTTGAAATCGATGTTCGACAGGTCGTGGTCACGGCGCAGCATGACGCCGTCCTCCGCGAGCATCGTCGCGAAGGCCTCCTGCGCCACCTCGCCGCCGGCCGACATGTTGTCGAGCAGCTCGTCGATGGGGACTGCGCCATCCTGCGGCAGCAGCGGCTTGTAGAGGTTCATCCCGCTCGGGTCACGGGACGGTGTCGCGGTCCCGAAGATCACATTGCCGGCGCCGACCGCTTCGATCGCCGTGCGCACCGCCCGGCCCTGGCGGGATTTGGGGTTCAGCGCGTTGTGCGCCTCGTCGAGGATGACGAGCGTGTTCTCGTCCGGCGCATTGGCAAGCCAGACGGAGCTGGGCGCATCCTCCGTGCCGCGGAACTGCGAATACGTGGTGATGACCACGTTGTATTCTTCCGGCCAGACACCGGTCTCGAAGATCGCGCGCCGCGCCGAGGCGCTGGGCGAGACCATTTCGCGATGGACCTCCTCGCCGGTGGTTGCGTCGATCGTGATGTCGGTCAGCTGGGCGCCAGGCGCCATGAACAGCACCCGGATTTCGCCCCATGCGCCGACATCCTTGAGGTCGCGGCAGACATCCGGCACGTTGATCTGCCCGCTTTCCGTGAAATAGAGCACACGGTTCGCGGCGTTCGCGCGGATATGCGCACGCGCCATGGCCGCAAGCGAGCGGCCCTTGCCGACACCGGTCTGGTCCGCGAGCAGGAAGCCGCGACCACGATCCGCCGCGTTGATCTGCATGGCGACCGCGTCGACCTGCTCGGAGGTGAGGATGTCGCCCAGGCTGTCGATGGACTGGCCGAGGGCCGCACCCACGACCGCATCCACACCGCCATGCTCGTCGAAGTCGCGACGCATCCGGTTCAGGGCCTTGGCCGTGGCGCCCTCGAGCGCCAACGGGATCATGGTGAAGGGCTCCTTGACCCGGGAGAGCGGCAGATAGGGCTTCTGGCGCGCGTTCTCCTCTCGTGCATCGTCAGCCTCCGCAGCGGTCTCCACCCCGTCGTGGAATTCGCGGATCTTGGCCCGGGCGCGGGTGATCTCGCGTTCCAGGTTGAGAAGATCGTCCGTGGTGAGCACCTGGAATGTGCGCAGCGCGGCCATGGGCAGCGCCTCCAGCGGTTCCGGACGGCGTTCACCGATGATCATCACCGTGGAACCCTCGCCATCCTGAACCCCGTCAGCGACGGCAGGAGAGATCTCGGCAACCACCTCGAGCGCGTAGTTCAGGCCAAGCTCACCCCGGATGGCCTGAAAGGTCGGATCGTCTCCCGACATCGGGAAGCGCAGGATGGTCCTGCCGTTCTCGGGACGGCGGGAGATCGCATTGGCCACGTATCCGCCCATGCCGTCCGGGCTGATCCCGCCGAGATCGTGGAACTGAAGCGCGGCATCTTCACGATGCAGGCGCGGCATGGAAATTCGCATATCATCCGAGCCGCGGAAGCTGACCGCACTCTGACCGCGCACAGCGCGGCGCATGAAGGCGATCATCGCGGGAGACGGTGAGAGCAGGCCTCCCGGCGCATCCGTGCGCCGGGAGAGCGCGACACCGGTGGAGTTGGCAAGGCGCAACGCGCCGATGAACCTGTCACGCGAGGCATCCCCCTCGACGCCGACCGCGGAAATCTCGCGCAGCATGTGTTCGCGGACCAGGTCGAGCGCATCCGCCTGGTGAATCTCGACGCGGCCGTGCGGGCCGGCCTCGCATGCCGCCTCGATCACCCGGAGCAGGTCCGCATGATGAAGCGTTCCCCGTCCTGCCATGGCCACGAGACCCGACGCGATGCCCTCGAGATCCTCACGGCGCGTTGCGCGGAGGAACAGGGTCGGACGATCACCCTCGGATTCATGGATGAAGCGACTCTTGCCGGTTCCCTCGTCGACGCGTCGCAGGTAGCGGCCATTGTCGTCGCTGACCACCTCCTCGCCGCGCATGTTCAGTCCGACCTGACGGATCCTGCCCGGGTCGGGCTGCGGGGCCCCGGATTTGCCGCGCGTCGCCACGGCAACCGGGCTCTTCGCGGAGAGATTGATCGTCCATTTTTCCGACATCAGATCCGCGCGTTCGACCGGGATCAGCTTCCCGCCCAGCTCCTTGGCGAGGAGCTTGGCGCCGAACGGGATCTGCCCGTCGGAAAAGAGCATCCGCAGAGTGCCCCGGGTCTTGAGTTCGCTGAAGCCGAAGCGCATGGCCTTCTCGCGGACGGATTCACCGCCTTCCCCCTCCGCGGTGCGCAGGAGAAGACCCTTGCCCCCTCCTGGAATGAGGACGCGACGCAGAATGGCGGAGTTCTCGGCGAACCCTACCCAGGCGACGATGTCCTTGGTGGCGGCGGGGGTCTTCTGTTCGGACATGGATCCGGTTCCTCGGTTCAATCTGCGCTTGGTAGGCACAATGGACGGGCACGTAGAAAATCCAAAGCTCAACATGACACTCATAATGCGAAAAATAGGGATATTTGCACTATACTATTTCGATTTTCGCATACAAAAAGGGCCGCCCGAAAGCGGCCCCCTTCTATCTTCGCAACCCGAAGGTCAGGCGATCGGCTCGTCGCCGAACTGGTTCAGCAGCTCGTCGATGTCGGCCGTCTCGCCGGACACCTCCTGCGCTTCTGCCGCAATCTGCTGATCGACGGGCTTGTCGTCGTCCAGGGCGGGTGCCTTCTCCTCGGCCTTCGCGACCAGGCTGGGCGCGCCGACCACGGCGATGACCGCCTCGGTCAGCTCGGTGGCATAGGCCGCGCGCAGCTCGCTGCAGCACTCGAGCCGCGGATACGGGTTCCCGTAACGGTTCTGCTCGAAGGTCTTGGCCGCGAAGAAGTTGTCACCGCCATCGAACTTCTGCAGGTGGATCGAAGCCACGTTCCAGGTATCCGACGGATGCACCTTCATCTCGACGCCGCGCGACTTGAAGAAGTCCCGCAGGTCGGTGTCGGACACGCCGCGCCAGCCGTCGGCATGGAACGCGGCCTTGGCCGATTCCGGAGCGGTGGCCAGGAAGCCTTCCTTCAGGCGGTCTGCGTATTCGGCCGGGATTTCCAGCTTGCCGTCGCGATCCTTGCGGGCCAGAGCGCCGGACAGACGCGCGCCCAGCGTCGGCGCATCGTAGGCGAAGGGATTGACCGACATGATGCGGGCGCGGGCGCCGCTTTCGGCCGCCTTGTCGATGGCCTTCTGGGTCTCTTCGGCGGTGGTCGGCCCGACGGTGATGTTGCGCACCGGAACCACGGTCAGCCCGCTGGTCGACAGGATCTCGGCGAAGATCTCCTTCGCGTCAGCGTCCATGTCGGCGATCAGCTTGGCCGCGAAGGCCTTGGGATCCTCGAAGACATAGTCGTCGCCGTCGCGCTTGCCGGGCAGGTAGTAGGGCGCGGTGGCGTAGCCCTCGGACGTGTCGATCACCAGCGCGGAGCGGGTGTTCTCGAAGGCCGAGGCCAGCGCGGCCTCCAGCTGCTCGAGGCTGCCGACCTTGACGGCCGATTTCTCGTCCATGGTGCGCAGCTGAACGATCGGCTTCTCCGACTTGTTGGTGCGGCCGGTGTTGTGATAGGACACCGACTGGTCCACCAGGATCTGGTTGTCCTCGCCGGGCGTCTTGATCCAGGCGTTGGTCCAGTTGGACTTGTAGGTCCCATCCTTCTGCAGGGAGACGTTCTCCGCGCGCAGGATGCCCCCGACGGGCGTGTAGGACGAGGTCTGAGCCTTGCTCGGCGTCGAGAAGTCCGCGACCTTCTTGTTGCCGGGATCCAGCTCGATCGTCTGGCCGATGATCGGACCGTTCAGAACCTTCGCCGAAATGGTCTTGTCGCCGTAGCCCAGCACCTCGACGACCATGTTGGACGAACCACGCAGAACCTTCGGACGGTTCTTGTTCATCGAGGCGGAGAGGGCTTTCAGAGCGTTCGACATGAGGAGCTTCCTTGTTCACGTATTTGGATGTCCAGACCCTGGCATCATGCGGGGGCGACAAGTGCAAGAATGTGACGGCGTCCGGAAAACAGCAATACGTTTTTTCGCATAATAAGAAAAAATCATGCGGGTCTCCCCGGGGTGGGCCTTGAGCCGTCCCGGGGGAGCAGACACCGCGGCTGCCGAAGAGGATCAGGCCCTCTTCCGCCCGATGCTGCCTCCTGCCTTGCCCATATGACGGCTGATGAATTCCGAGCACGCGGCCCCTGATTTGGAGACCTCGGGCGGGAGCTTCACGTCGTTCTCCTCTGCGAGCCGTTTCGCAAATGCGATCTGCTTTTCGGAAGGCGGACCGGTGTAAGCACCGTTCCGCTGTCCACCCCCGCCGCCGGACCCCTTGTTCGCGTCGATCCATGCCGAGAGTTCCCGACCGTTGGACAGGGCGGCCGCGGGGATGTCCTTGCCCGCCTCCTCGGCGACGCGACGCGCGAAAGCCAGCTGCTTTTCGGACGGAGGATAGGAGCCACCGGGTGAACCGCCTGCGCCGCCCCCGCGGTTGGCGTCGATCCAGGCCGATAGCGCCTTTCCGGATGCGCGCGCCTCTGAGGGAATCTCCTTGCCGGTCTCGCCGGAGATGCGTTCGGCGAATGCCAGCTGTTTGTCGGAGGGCGGAAAGCCCTGCCCCTGCGGCGCATCCGGATCCCGAGGCGGAAGGTTCGCGTTGAGAAACTCACGGCATACGGAGGCATCCGACCCGGCCTTTGCGGGCAGCTTGATGCCCTTTTGCTCCGCGACCTTCTTCGCGAGATCCAGCATCTTCGGGGTTGGACGGCCCGCCTTGCCAATCGCGATCCGCACCGATCCGCCGGTGGCCTTGATCCGCTCGATCTCCGTGCGGGTCTCCAGAAGGATCTTGGTCACCGCATCCTGCGCGGTCATCCTGCCTTTCTCGACCATGTCGAAGATGCTTTCCCAGACCGCGGTGCGGACCGGGTCGACGACGTTCGGACAGACCTCGTGCAGCACCTTGTAGAGTTCCAGCCCGCCCGCTGACGGCATGACGGTCTTGCCCTTCGTCACAAGCTGGCCCTGGTCGAAGAGCCCCTTGATCACGCTGCCCCGCGTCGCCGGCGTGCCGATGCCCTTGGTGGCCTTCAGCTTCACCCTGTGCTCGCCCGGCGGGACCAGGCGCCAGGCCTCCTCCATCATCGTCATCAGCGAGCCTTCATTGTATCGCGCGGGCGGCTTGGTGGTCGAGCTGCGGACCGAGGCGGAGACCACCTTGCCCTTCTCGCCTGGACCCACCTGGGGCAGATCGGGCATGTCGTCCTTGTCGACAACCGCCCTTGATCCGAGAATCTCCTTCCAGCCCAGCACCAGAGGCACGCGACCATTGGCGCGGAAGTCCCAGTTGTGACTTTTCCAGGGAAAGGTCATGTCGATCGTGGTCTGGCGATATTCGAAGTCCGGTGCCAGCGCGGCCAGGTATTGCCGGACGATGACATCGAAGAGCTTCGCCTCGTCCGGTGTCAGGGCGGCCACGGCGGAGGCGAAGCTGTCCGCGGAGTTGACGTTCGGAATGATCGCATAGTGCGACAGACCCTCGAGCTCCTTGTTGGAGAAATGTCCGCTCTTGCCCTTGCGCACGATCGGGCTGGCCAGCAGATGGCCCAGCCCACCATAGCCGGAAAGGCGCAGGAGCGCCGGCACGAGCTTGGGCACGTCGGAGATGTTGTTCTCGGGAAGGTATTTCGCCTCGCCGCGCGGATAGGTGATGATGGTCCGTTCCGAGTAGAGCTTCTGCGCCACTTCGAGCGTCTTGTCGCCCGACCATCCGAACTTCGCGGAACAGGCGGCGGACAGGGCGGTCAGGTTGAACAGCTTCGGGGGTCCCTGCTTCTTCTTTTCGGATCTCGAGCGGAGTTCCCCGGAATACCCCTCGACGGCCGCGGCCAGTCCTTCGGCGATATCCTTCCTCTTGATGCGGTCGGAGACGTTTTCCTGGTCGGCGAGGGCGGCCTGCTCCTCGGTCAGCTCCTCCTGGTCGTCATCCTCCCCAGCCTCCACCGCCTGCTCCTTCAGAAGCGATTTCGGCAGTTTCGAGCAGCTGAGCGTGAGGTCACCGGCCATCACCCGCGTGAGGGCGTGGACCTCGTAGAGGTTTTCCGGCTTGAAGTTCTCGATCTCCAGCTCCCGCTTGCATACGATCCCCAGCACCGGCGTCTTGACGCGGCCGATGCCGATCGCGCCCTTCGTGCCGGGCGCCTTGAGAACCACCGTTCCGGTCCTGGTCAGCGACAGGTTCGAGGTCTGGTCTGCCTGCTCGCGCGCCTGCCCGGCCATGTAGAGGCCGTGGAAATCGGCGTTCGGCCTGAGGTTGGCAAAGGCCTCCTGAAGGGATTTCGGGTCCTCGGCGTTGAAGATGCAGCGGAACACCTCGCCCTTGAACCCGATATGCTCAAGGATCTCGTCCCCGATCAGCTGACCCTCGCGATCGCAGTCGGTGGCGATGATGACGCGCTTGGCGGTGCGCGCCGCATTTCGGATCGCGTCGAGCTTCGCCTTGGTCATGGCAACCGGCTTCTTCTCGTAGAACCTGCCCGGCCAGAGCAGTTCGGGACGCCATTCGCCCGCCCATTCCGAACGGGTCTCATCGGGCTCCTTGAGCGTCAGGATGTGCCCTTGCGCGGGAAGCACCTGGCCATAGCGAGTGCCCACGGCTTTCTGGATCGCTTTTGCTTGCGTCCCTTTTTCGCAAATTACAATCGAAGTCAAAACCTGATCTCCTGGAATCTTCAAGGTGCAGGAGCCGCTTCGGGCTCAAGGTAGATGTAGTCCTCCATCGGGCGGGCACAGTCATCGCCGAACAGCACGTCGAAATTGCCGCAAGGCCTGCCTTCCCCTGTCCGATCGATGAAGCGGTGCATCAGGGAGAAGCGCAGCCCGACGGTGGCCTCCGCCAACGCCTCGGTCGCGTTCATCGCGCAGCCGTAACCGAGAAAGGCCATGCGCCGGAACAGCAGTCCCTCGTCGATCCGTCCCTGAGGGTTGACGTCGCCCATGACGATCTGCTCGGGGCCGCCCGTGTCATCACCCAGCTCCTCGAGCCATTGACGCTCCCCTGCAAGCGCCGCGCCCAACATGGCCGCAAGCTGGGAGCCCACGGTCAGTGTGGCGCCGCAGGCGGCCAGGTCCGAGGCTCGATCCGGCCAGTATTCCGAGATCACCGTGCCGAGGCTGCGGCGGAACAGATCGACCGCCTCGGCCTCCAGCCCATTATCCGGCCATGCAGCCATTACCCGTGACATCAGATCGGTGGGCTGGGTGCCGCCGGCTCCAGGGCCATCCGGTGAGAGCGCCCTGTCCTGGCCATTGCGTTCCAGATACTGCTCCGGCGCGGCCAGCAGCTCAGTCTCGATCTCGGCGAAGCCCTGGGCCCCGGCCGCATCGAACCGACGGGGCCCGAGCGCCCACTCCCCAGCATGCGATGGCACCCCGGACAGCCAACGACTGAGGAGGCGACCGTCCGCCTTGGAGCCGGGTCCGGGCTGCAGAAGCGAGACGAAGTTTGCCGGCGGCAGCGGACGGATAGGACCGTCCGTCTCGTAGAGCGGCGCAGTCAGAGCGGGGATGGCAGTCGCCCTGCCCGCGCCCGACAGAGGCCGCCTGGGCCGATCCATGCCGCCTTGAACCACGGCCCGTGGCGCCGGATCCGGCGCGGCTCGGGGTGTATCCTCGAAAGGATCAAGCATCATTTCTTTTTTCGCATTGTTGGGCGATGCGAATTTCTCTGCGCCGTAGGCGATGCCCCTTGCCGCGGCTTCGGAGGTGAGAGCGGATTCCGTCAGCAGCTCGACCATGTCGCTGCGGACCTTCTCGCGATCCCCCTTCGACGAGAAGGAGTCCTCCTTGAGGCGGCTCCCCGTGAGCGTCGCTCCGAAAATCTTGTCACCGGTGTCATTGCGATCGGGAATGCCGAAAAGCTCACCGGCCTTCGCAATGATGCGTGCCCGGTGTGCGGGATCCGGCACCAGCGGAATGATCTCCGAAAAGCGGATTGCATGATAGGCGCGAGCAATGTGTTCGCGCAGCTCTTCGCGGCGTGCATCGATGTCCATGACCGACCTTCTCAGCTGATGAGCAGCTCCCGGGTCTTTCTCACCCGGATGCCGTGGAATGCCTCGGGACATGCCTCGACGCGGGTCCGGCAGCGCAGCCGCTTTCCGTCACCGAGCTCATGCTCGCCCGAGATCTCGAAGGGCAGACCCTTCAGGAGAGGCTTTGCGAAGCGCTCGAGCTCAGTCTCCTCCGCCTCGAGCAGCAGGTCGTCGACAAGATAGCCCAGCACGCCGGGCCCCTCGGCCGCCATCGCGAAGCTGCCGAGACTCGGCTTCATGCTGAACGAAGCCTGGCTCTCGCGAGCGATCACCAGCCCGAACTCCTCCATGCGCCGCATGAGCTGCATGCCGTTCCACCCGCGGGGCAGGCGGATCGGTCCCACGGTGATCTTGCCGTCCAGGCGAAGCGGCTCGGCCTGTTCGGATGTCGTGTCCTGCATGGTCAATCCTTCGTCAGAGGGGCAGCTCCGGCTGTGCATCATCCACCTTGCGGCGGGACGATGCAAGCGCTGACTGTGATGGTTCAGCGATATTAATTTTCGCATCTCCATCAAACAGATTGCCCTTTTGCTTTTTATCCGAAGCCTTCATGCCGCGGAAACTGAGCGTGTTGATCGACCGCTCGTCGGTCTCCATCTTCGCATGCAGAGCGAGGCCCATGTTCACGTCGAGAGAGTTCGGCACGAACAGATAGCCGATGTCGCATGCCTGCTCCTGCCCGATGCGCCAGATCCGGTCCTCGATCTGGACCATGTTGGAGGCGGACCAATCCGGTTCGACCACCCGCATCCGATAGGCGGCCGTCAGGGTGATGCCCGTGGCGCCCGCAAGCGACATGATGAACAGACGCTTGGACGGGTCCTCCTGAAAGGAGTCGACGAGCGCCTGGCGCTTTGCCGCGGATCCCGAGGAGCCGTCATAGACGATCACCCCGTTCGGGAAGGTCTTCCGCGCGGTCTCTGCCATGATGCGGATGACGTCCTGATGGTGTGCGAACACCACCGTCTTGCGACGCTGGTCCTCAGACAGCTCCTTGTCGGCCTCGAGCTCCTCCACGATGAAGCGGGCGGCGTGCGGGGCCTTGAGAGAGCCCAGATTGCTGCGCACGCGGGCGATCTCGCTGAAATGCGGGCTGCCCGGCTTCAGGCCGGTGATCACGTCGATCACCTCCCTGGCAGGAAGACTGGTGCCGGGCTGGATCTTCTTGCCGGTGATGCGGGCATGGAGTTCGCGCAGGTCCGCCTCGGCCTGCTTCAGCGTCTCCTGGTCTTCCTTCAGCAGACGGAAGGGCATCTCGATCGGAGAGCGGAGCTTCGGAGGCATGTCCGTGTCCCGTTTCATCCGCCGGATGAAGGAGCCGCTTCCCCGAAGCCGCATCTGCAGTTCGAGTTCCCGCATCGGCTTGCCGGGCATCGGAATGATGACCTCGCGGGATTTCCCGTTCTTGTATTTCGAGGGAATCTCCCTCTTGATCAGGATCGGCGGCTCATAGCGATCGACGAAGGCCTGGCGTGCGGCCGGCCCCCTGCCCCACAGATCGGGACGGCTCGACGTCAGGAGCGGCCAGAGTTCGGCGATGCGGTTGGGTTTGGGCGTTCCGGTCAGATGGACGAGCTGGCCATTGGCGCTCATCCCGATCGGACCGAGCCCTTCGAAGCTCTCGAGGTCTCCCAGGATCGCCTGAGTGCGCTGTGCATCGGGGTTCTTGAGGTTGTGGGCCTCGTCCGTGACGATCAGGTCCCATTCGATTTCCCGGATGGCACCGATGTGACGCTTGGCGATATCGTAGTTGATCACCACGATGTCGGTGTCGGGAAACTTGGACCCCTCGGCATGGCCGACGGTCAGCTCCCGGTTGATCTTCCACTTCTCGATCTCGCGGACCCATTTCAGGCGCATGTTCGCCTGGCAGAAGAAGATCGCACGCTTCGCGTCCGGTCGCCCGTTCAGAACGCCGATGCCCTGAATCGTCTTTCCGAGCCCCATGTCGTCGGCAATGATCGCGCCCTGCCCGCTTTCCACGACCCTCTGGATGCCGCCCTTCTGGAACGGCAGGTAGTTGAGACCTTCCGGCGAGGGAATGGCGAAGTCGACCGGGGGATCCTGACTCTTGCTGCGGCTGATGAAGTCAGTCGCACGAGCGAGCGCCTGGGCCAGACGGCCCTTGGCATTCGGGGTCATGAACGTGTCGAGATTGCCGGCGATGAACGGATCGCGGGTCCGGTATGGCCGCGACCCGAACCTCTCGGAAAGCTTCGCCGAGACGGTCTCGACCGGGAGCCATCCCGCACCCTCCAGGAACGAACGGCGCTTCCAGTCGTCCTCGGCGCAGTTTGCGATGAAGTCCTGGGATCCGGCCTCGATGCGCAGTGCGGCAAGTCCCCCGTTGACCTTGCTCGATCGCCCGATGAAATGGTCGAGCCCGTCCTCCCCGCTCCGCTCGCTGACGGATTCACGGATGCGGCGTGCAAGGTCGCGTTTGGGCTGGAAACCGTAGCGGCTCGAGAGAAGCGACGCCAGGTAGACCGGAGGCGCCGCGATGGAGGGGCGGGTCGTCCACACCGAGAAATCGCCCTCGTCGTTCATCGCATTCATGCCGTGCATGAACATGAACCTCTGGATCTTCGTGCTGAACAGTTCCACAGGGCCGCTCGCGACGAGATGCCAGGACGGCCGGTCACCCTCGAACCTCGGGCCCTTCTCCTTGAGATTCAACTGAACCGGCATGATCACTGCTCCTGATTGATGCTTCAAGGATAGGGCAATAATGCGAAATACGAAAGCGATAGGGCGCCACTGTCCACACTGCCGCTTTCCAGCGCCGACGATGAGCGCGCACGGCGCCCGATGCTTCCGCGAGGGTCCGCATGCGGGAAGAAAGTGCGGATAATTCACGCTAGAGAGCGAATTAGGGCTGGACATGCTTTGCGAAACGTGGTGTCCAGATCGTATCCGACGGCGCATTCGCCGGACGGAATGGGGATTTGAAAGCGTCAGGCAGGCCAGTCGCCCACATGAACTGAAAATCACAGCCGCCTGAAAGCCGAACGTGTGAAAATCCAGGAGAGCCTACATGAGCAAGACCGCCGAAACCGCTGAAGACAAGTCCGCCGAATACGGGCACAACTCCGGCCAGCAGAAGCCCATGCTTCCGCTGACATTCGAGATACTCGAAATCACGCCGGAAATGGCCAAGGACATGCTCGCGACCACCGATCGCGGCATCGAGACGAAGGACCAGAAGAAAGCGGTCGACGTCTACGCACAGTCCATGACCAACGGCGCCTGGATCTGCAACGGCATGCCGGTCATCTTCGACGAGGAGGGCAAGCTCCTCGACGGTGTCCTGCGGCTGAATGCGGCGGTTGCCGCAAATACTTCCTTCACCACCTTCGTCGCCCGTAACGTGCGCGCCGACACGCTCCACACCATCGATCAGCATCGCCGTCGCCTCTACCAGGGTGTCCTCGAATCCCGCGGGATCCAGAATGCGGGCTCCGTGGTCCGCCTCATGGGCAAGATGATCCGCATCGAGAATGGCGATTTCGGCATGGCGGAGCTCCCGATCAGCTGGAGCCGCTACGACCGTGTGCTCGATGCGAACCCGGAACTGCAGCAGGCCAGCCAGATCGCCAACAACACCCGTGGCAGCGCTCTGCACTCGACCGCACGCCCCGCCCTCGCCTTCATGGCGATCAAGGCCGGGAAGCTGCATGAGCTGCACAACTTCCTGCGCGAGCTCGGACCGAACCACACCCAGGGCTTCGACTGCCCGCCGCGCATGCTGGCCATGCAGTTCGCCCTCCTGAAGGACGGCGGCAAGGGCTATGACACGGATACGGCCCTTGCAATGTCCATCCTGGCCTTCAACGACTACGTCAAGGGGCGCAAGGCGACCACCTACTACACATGGGAGCCGGATTACGGCGGGGTGCCCGTCTCCAATGGCAAGCCGACCAACCGCACCGAGCTTCGCGAGAAGGCCCCGCGCAACTTGGGCCTGCCGCTCGTGGATGGCTATCCGGGCCTGCGCGACGGCGCGTTCGACGTCAGCTCGACGACGGACGAGTTCGGCGGCAAGACCAACGACACGCTGGTGGCCGGCGTCCTCTCGGGCCAGGGCAACGAAGACGTCCGCATGATGACCGTCACGCCGGACATGGCGCGTGAGTGGATGCAGTGGAACACCGGGAACCGGAAGATCCAGCAGAGCCATATCCAGGCCATCAAGCGCGACATCATCGCCGGAAACTGGATGATGAATGCCCAGCCCATCTGCTTCACGGCCGACCCGAACAACCCTCCGAAGGGCGAGACGCCGCGCCTGCTGAACGGCCAGCACCGGCTTCACGCCATCATCGCGGCCGACCTGCCGGTCGAGATCCCGATCGCCATCGGGATCCCTGAGGAGGCATTTGCCACCTACGACATCCACGCAAAGCGCAGCTCGATCGAGCCGGGCCGCAACCGGGTCGATGCGCGTGTCGTCAGCGCGGCAGCACGCCTGCAGTGGAAGGAGGACAACGGCTATCAGCTGATCGGCGGCAAGGAAGGCAGTCCGACCGCCAGCGAGCTGATGGACATCGTCCGCAAGCACCCCGGCCTGGAAGAGGCCTTCCCGCTGTCGCGGCGCAAGGGGCTGGTCGAGATCGCAACATCCGGCGTTCTCACCTACTTCATCTACCGCATCACCCGGGAGAATGCGGCTCTGGCCGAGGAATTCCTGCGCGGCCTCGAGACCGGTGCGGAGCTGAAGTCCGGCAACCCGATCCTCGGTCTGCGCAAGATGCTGGCCGAAGACCGTGACAACAGCCGCCGCGGCGAGATCCTGAACGCCCTGCTCGAAGGCTGGGGCGCCTACCAGGACTGGAGCGACGGCAAGGGCGGCAAAGCCAAGGCAAAGTCGAAGGCGAAGCAGGCCGCCGCATCGGATGACGACGCCGAGGAAGGCGACGAGGCCCAGGGGGAGATGTTCGTCTCGTGATCGCGCACTGAAGCTCTCTGGATCCGATACTGGGCGAGCCTCGTGCTCGCCCTTTTTATGTTTTGGGCCTTCGACATTTTCCCGGCCTGTAGGGCGCGAACCACCTGGACGATAGGCGACGGCCCGGGTGTGCTGTCCGGACACAGAATGGGGCAGACCTTCAACCTCCTCTTCCTTTTCAATATAATGCGAAAATCTATATTGAATGATCGAGATGAATACTCCATTATCCTGACACACGGATTAGCAGGAGAATGTCATGTCCCAAGGGCGCGCCGTCTTGAAGGCGATCACGAACCGTGACTACCGCAAGCAGGTCGAAACCCTGCTCGATGCTGGCTGGAGTGCTTCACGAACAGGGAAGAACCACTTCCGTCTATCGCATCCTCTGGCGCATAGGGATGTGATCACATCGGGCACCCCGAGCGACCACAGGGCGGCCGAGAACCTGAAGTCCCAATGCCGCCGCGCCTTGCAAATGCCTGCCGGCGACATGGCTCTCGTCCAACCGTTCGCATGCGCACAGATGCCGAAGATCGTCGAAGAGGCTCGCGCGCACCGCAAGCCCCGTTGGAACGATGACGATCGCATGAGCAGGAAGGCCCGTCGGGAGAACGTCGTGGCGGCGCCGGCCACCGCTCCGGGATGCTTTCCGATCCGGGCCGAAAGGCCGGAGCTTTCGAACCTGGACGACAAGGTCAGGGAGGCCATTCTGGCCGAGGCGTTTGCCCGGGAGGCCGCCACTCAGTCAGTGCCCGTCGAACATTCCGGCCATGATATTGCGAATAACGATAACGGTTTTAAGGAAAACGAAGACATGCCCAAGCTCATCACGAACGCAGCCTCCAAGACCGCAGCACCCATCCTGTCCCTCGTGACCGATGCTGCCGGGGCGGCGACCGAACCTGCAGCGGTGAACACCCCCGAAGTGCCGGCCGGCGCGCTGCCGCGCCTGGATGCCGACCTTCTCGCCGTGGCGATGAGGGTCCTGTCGGGCGAGTTGCGCGGCATCGCAATCACGCCCGACATGGTCGGCAAGACGCTGGTGCTGGGCGCCGAGGCCTGGATCGTCGATGGGACCATTCCCACGATGCGGGCCCCGATTGCCGCGGAGGCGCGCACGGGTGCCGACCGTTCCCATGGCGCGAGCACCGCGCCCGCATTTTCGAGTGATGAGCCGGCCATGCTTGCGCTGCGCGAGGCGCTCGAAACCTTCAAGGGAACCTGGCTCCGGTTGTCCGACATCCTTTCGCTGATCCCCAAGGCCGACGACGCCACGGAACGTTCGCACAAGGAGAACGCGCGTCGTCGTCTCAACCATCTCACCGCCATCGGCCAGGTCGTCCGCAAGCAGTCGGGAACCTCGACCAGGTCCGCCATGCTCTACTGCATCGCGTCATGATCCCCACCACCTCCGAACGACACTTGAAAGGGCGCCAGCGGCGCCCTTTCTTACAAGTGCGAATAGGAAAGGTGGCTTTGCAACTGTGCTGATTGTTGCGTTTTCATCTTCTGTCCGTATCATGTCCAACATTTCCAGGCAGGAACCCGGACACAATGACGAAGATCGGTCTCGCTCTCGCGGCAATGCTCGCAACCTCCGCACAGGTCATGGCACAGGAAGCCACTCAAAGCCTTCAGGGCGACATCGTGGCCATGGTCGAGGACTTCGTCGGCGACCCCGCCCATGCAGATGCCATCGAGACCTGGCTGGACATGGATCGTGATGGGGTCGAGGAGGCGCTCGTCTCCCTGCCGGTCGACACGGATGGCCTGATCGAATGGCATGTCTTTGGCGGCAGGCACGGACGCGCCACGGATCTGCTGGCCTGGTCGTCGCGGACCCTCGAGGTCATCGAGCAGCCGAGGGCCCGGGACGCTGATGGACGCCCGATGGACGGCAGCGACCTGACCCTCATCATCGCGGACGGAATCACCTTCAAGCGGCTCCCCTACAGCATCACCCCGATCGAGGACTTTTTCTCCCGGAACGGGATCCGTCAACGGCCGGCGACTGCGGCGGAACTGGCCCTGCTCGAGGAGCTCGGATACCCGAACTTGAGCATGGAAAGCGCCCAAGCGCTCACCGGAGACTTCCTGGCTCACCCCGGTCGGGAGCGCCTGTTCAGCCTCAATGCGGAATACATGATGGGAGAGGACGGCACCTATCCCTATTTGCTGATCGGCGCTGACGACACGGTCATCTCGGAGGGGCGCTCGGCCTTCCATCCCTGGATCTACCGCGATGACCGCAACGGCGTTCAGCTCGTCGAACGCTCAAATGACGGGTTGTCCCTCCTCCTGCTCGAACCCGCAAAGGATGCAGGCCAATGATGCGCGCCTCGATACTCGCCGCGGCTCTCTGCGGAGTTCTGATCACGCCCGTCCACGCGCTCGGATCATGCGGATCCACGCCGGTCGGGAACAACGCCGGACCCGGCAATCTCTATGGCGGCGGGGCCTCCGACGAATCCATCAACGGGCTGGACCCGGAATTCCAGAACAATCTTTCGCGCCTCATCGCTGATGCGAATGAGCGTTTCGGAGGAACGATGTCGATCTATTCCGGATATCGGTCGCCGGAGAGGCAGGCGGAGTTGTGGGCGGAGGCGCTCGAGCGATACGGAAGCGAGGCGGAGGCACGCAAATGGGTCGCCCCGCCGGGGAACTCCCAGCACAACCGCGGAATGGCGGCCGACATGGCCTGGAATGGCCAGACCATTCATTACGGCAGCCCGATTTCCGACTGGCTCACCGCAAATCTTGGAAACTACGGGCTAACCCGCCCGCTGAGCAACGAGGGCTGGCATATCGAGCCGGTCGGCGCGCGCGGCGGAACGGGCGCCGGATCGGGGTCAGGCTCCGGAACGAGCCCCGGCGGCCCGGGCGCGCCCTGCAGCGGAGACACGGTCCAGGATCTTCCCGAGGTCTTCCTCATGCCGTGGATTTCCGCGTATCCGGTGGCCCCCATCATGCCGGGAACCTACTGAGACAGCTTTACAGAAAAAACGGCTTACTATATAATATTTCACATATGCCGGCCCTGTCCGAAGTCACCTCCCGCACAGGGAGGCCGCTCCTTCGCGCACCCGCCTGAGGGTGCTCGGAGGAGATGGCATGTTGATTGACCGTCTGAGGGCCTTTTTCCGTCGCTCACTGGATTTCATACGATGAACAAGAAGATTCGCCGACGCATTCTGTTCGCGGCATCTGCGGCCGTATTGCTGGCCGCCGGTGTCTTCGGCCCTGCCCTCCTCGCGCCGGAGGAACCGGTCTGGTCGGAAAGGGCCCGTGTCGAGGGCGAGAGCATCTCATATAGCGAGATGCGCAAGAAAATCCTGGATTCCGGTCGCGAGGATCGGGTCATGATCTATTCCGACATGATCGTCTTCGAGGATCGCCAATCCTCCCCGGTTGATGCCGGGTCCGTCGCGGCATCAGCCGATGCCGCTCCCGGGGACCCTGCAGCTGGCGAGGGGTCCGTGCCCATCGCCAGCGACCCGACATCCGATCGGACCGCGACCTCCCTGATCGATGGGTCGGAACGCTTTTCAGCCCTGATCAGCTACGGCGTGATCGGAGGTGAGGCGGGAACGTTTGACGGAGCGCAGGCGGAGATCTTCTACGGCGACGCGCAGGACGGCGGCATGACCGTCGCATCCGCCGTGAACACGTCCATGAGCATGGTCTTTCTGGGCATCTTCCTCTTTCTCGCCTTTCGCATGTTGGGCGGGGATCGCGGCGGCGCTGCCAGCATCGTCGATCCGAAGGAGCTCAAGGAAGGTCTCGACGACATCGCGGGCCTCGACACGGCCAGGGCCCAGGCCCGCGAAATGATCGATCTCATCCGTAATGACGGGCGCATCGGCAAGATCGGGGCGCGTCCTCCTAAGGGAATCCTTCTCTCCGGCCCGCCGGGCAACGGCAAAACGCTGCTCGCGCGGGCCATGGCGCGTGACGCCGGGCTGAGCTTCATGTCACTGGACGCGTCCGGATTGCACCAGACATTCGTCGGTGTCGGTCCGTCACGGGTCCGCAAGGCCTTCAAGAAGGCCCGCGAGAATGCGCCCTGCATCATCTTCATCGACGAGATCGACGCGATCGGCGCACGCGGGACCGGAAATGGCGGCTCGGTCGAGAAGGAGCGCGACAATCTGATCAACGCCCTCCTCGTCCAGATGGATGGGCTCAGCCCGGATAGCGGCATCTTCGTCGTGGCCGCCACCAACCGGCCGGACCAGCTGGATCCGGCGCTGATCCGCCCGGGCCGCATCGATCGCCGCATCACGGTGTCGCTGCCTGACATGCGGGGGCGCGAAGCCATCCTGCGCCTCCACGCGATGCGGCTGCCCCTCGGTGGCGATGTGGATCTTGCCCGGATCGCCGCGACGACACCGGGCATGTCAGGTGCCGATCTGGCGGCCCTCTGCAACGAGGCCGGGATCGCCGCGGGCCGTGATGGGACCGACAAGGTCATGGCAGCGCATTTCGCCCAGGCACGGCAGCGGCTGATGCTCGGGGACACCGCCAGCGGAATGATCCTCTCGGAGGCGGAACGCGAGATCATCGCCTGGCACGAGGCCGGGCACGCGGTCGCGGCGGTCCTTTCACCCAACTCGGATCCGGTCGAGCATGCGACCATCCTGCCCAGCGGCAGCGCTCTCGGCCATGTCCTCCAGGTTCCGGAGGCGGATCGCAATCTGGAGACCCGGTCCCGGCTCATGTCGCGCATGCTGGTCCTCGCCGCGGGGCGGGCCGCCGAGGAGTTGCGTTTCGGGGCCGATAACGTGACGAATGGTGCCGCATCCGACATCGCGGCACTGACCGACATCGCCACCGGCATGGTCACGAAATGGGGTATGGGCCCGCACGGGTTCCTGCGGGTGACGCCGGCCATGGGCACGGATTTCCCGCCGGCCGTTCTGGACGAGATCCGCACCATCGCCAATGGCGCGAAGGCGGAGGCGTTGCGGCTGCTCCAGGACAACGAGGCGGCCTTGGGCGCGGTGGCGGGTGCCCTGCTCGAGCGCGACACGCTCCCGGCCGAGGAGATCCGACACCTGGTCGCGACGGCAGCCTGATATTTTCACCCAGATGTGCGAATGTTGAAACTGAACAGAGGAACGAACGCACATGCCGCTCTCCAGCTACCCCATCCTGACCGAGAACATGCGCCCTGCCCGTGTGGACAAGGCCCGTGCCGCCATTGCCGATCTCGAAGACGGTCTCGCGCGCGGAGAGATCCAGAACGCGGTCTACCTGCGAGCCAAGGAGATGATCGGCCGGGCCGTCGAGGAGGCCTGGGACAAGGCGGTCATTGAGCGGTTCATCCATAACAGGGACCATCAGCCGGCAGACGAGACCGAGGCCGGACTGCTGCGTGAGGTGGGCTATGCTTCCCGCCCTGCCCCGCATACCATGAAGGCGTTGCGGCGGAAGACGGACCTCCTCGGCGACACGGTCGCGGGGACCGCGATCACCGGTTTCCTTTCGGAGATCGACCCGCTCATGAAGCAGATCGCCCGTGGCAAGGAGATCGCGGTGAAGCGCCTGACCGGCGATGCGGCACGCGAGGCCCGCGCGGCGGCATCGCCGCTTGCCGCCGTCTCCGCGCCGGTCCTCAGGCGCGTCGAGGGCATCATGCGGGACCTGACCGCCGCCGTGCGTGAGAAGATGGTTGCGCAGCTCGACGAGCGCGGGTCGAGAATTCTCGAGAAATACCTGAAGGAACAGGATGCGTTCCTCGCCGAACCGCAGACGGGGCGATCCTTGGCCCGGGGTTACGGCCCGGTCGAGTTCTCCACCCGCATCGGCGGCGGCAAATCGGTCCCGGACATCCGAATGCTGATCGACGCGCTCGTGACGTCAACGAGGGAGACCCCGGGTCGCACCCGATACGCGAGACGCCCCGATCACCAGGAGCGCCTCCACAAGCTGAGCCAGGAGCGCGTCGAGGAGATCTGCGCGGCGTTCATCCAGCGCAACATGTCGAAGCTCGCTCCGATCTTCGACGCAAAGGGCGGTAATCCGGAGCTGGTGGTGGTCGGGAACCGCATCAATCCGGCGGGGATGGAGGCGGATCTCCGCGCGAGCTTCGAGGATGGCTCCTCCTTCGACATCCGGACCTCCGTCGTCTGGTCACAGAACCAGTTCGGGACTGTCTATGCCCGCTACCCGGTCACCTTCCATGACGTGACCCTCCCCGACGGGTCCAGGATGGGAACCCCGTCCGAAGCCCGGATGCAGGAGATCTTCGTCACCGTTCCAGCCTCGCCGCAGCCTGATGGCGGACATGAAGAGGACATGGACGAGCCTGGATTCTAGGCCACCTTGAGAGTGAGAAATCCGGATTACTGTTGACCCTGATCCCTGCGCATTGTAAATTTGCGAATATTCATTTCGGAAGGGGTTGAAACGATGGGCTTGCAGCTTCCGCAGATCAGGGGTGAAAATCTGATCATCGCGATCTCCGCCTCCAGCAGCGCGTCGCTGCTGCTTTACGGAGAGAAGGACATGTCGGAGGCGATCGATGTGGATGCACATGAGGTCATCGAGATCCTCGAGCCTGGCTACTGCCTGATCGAGATGCCGGATCGGGGGAGATTCATCGCGCGGATGCAATCGGGCAGCGTCACCGGGCCGATGCGCATCATGCAGATCGAGGAATTCGACGTCGACGCATTGCAGGCCAATCCCGTCCCGACCAGCAAGGCACTGGCCATCGTCCCTGGCGAGACCCTCAAGGAGGTCCGCACGCCTGTCGAGGGTTCGGCACCGCGCGCCGTCCTGCTGCGCGCCGTGCTTCCGGCAGGCTCGGTCCTCATGGGCGCGGCGCTTCTCGTCGCCGGCATTGGTGGCGACATCACGTCCCACGAGGCGATGATCGCCTGCGCGCTCGGCGCGGCAAACCTGGCCTTCGGCACTGTCATCGCGCTGATCGGCCTGCGGCGCCGCGCCGGGTCGCCCTCGCGTCCCGGCGTTGCCGAGCGCGCGGCCGAGGCTCGCAAGCGTCGCGCATCGCCACCCGGCGGTGCGGTCCCGGCCTGAACCCGATCGAAAGGGGTCCGAGATGGACATGGAAATCATCCGCTATCCGAGGACCCCGCATCTTGAAGGGTCGAAGCTCCAGCCCGGCGACAGCGCGGATGGCCAGATGACCATTGCCGCGATCAGGGCCGCCTGGCCGGACGCGACCTGGGTCAGCGAAGAGAAGCTTGATGGCGCCAACTGCGCCACCTTCTTCTCGCCGCGCCTGGATCTGATGCAGCAGTCCCGTGGGCATGTCCTCAACGGGGGTGCGCGCGAGGCGCAGTTCAACATCTTCAAGCAATGGGGGCGGGCCACCGAGGCGGATCTGCTCGATCGGCTCGAGGACCGCTACCGGCTCTATGGTGAGTGGTGCTTCGCCAAGCACACGCAGTTCTACGACGCGATGCCCCATTACCTGCACGAGTTCGACATCTACGACACGAGGGAACGGATCTGGCTTTCGACCCGGCGTCGTCATGCGTTGCTCGATGGGCTGCCCCTGATCTCCGTCCCGGTGATCGGCACCGAATGGCCCAAGGACCGCAAGGCGCTGCATGCTCAGGTGGGGCCATCGGTCTACCGGACCGAGAACTGGCGGGAGAATTTGGCCATTGCCGCCGAGGCCGCGGGTGTCCGCCCTGAACAGGCTCTCCACGAAGCCGGCGCCGACAGGAAGGATGCCGACCTGGCCGAGGGCATCTACGTGAAGATCGAGGATGCCGACCAGGTCCTTGCACGCTTCAAATACGTTCGTGCCGGCTTCCTGCAGGCGATCCTGGACAGCGGCACCCATTGGCATGCCCGCCCGATCATCCAGAACGGACTCCTGCCCGGTGCGGAACTCTTCTCGCGAGCCGAAGCCTCTTTCGGCATCTCCACATGACGCCACGTGAGGTTGTCGAGGCGCTTTACCAGGCGGATCTGAAGCAGATCGAGGAGGATCGCCGCCTGGCGCTTGCCGAGGCCCGCCGACTGCGGAGTGTTCGCCTCGAAGATATCCTGGACGAAGAGAGCCTTTCCCATGACGCCTGAGATGATCGTCGACCTCATCGAGAATGCCCGGGTGGACCTGTCCACGGAAGCGCTGGCGCAGCGTGGCCTCGCCCGGGTGTTTGCGGACGCGGGGATCGAGGCCTTGGCCGAGGTCCGCTTGAGCCCGCGGGACCGGATCGACTTCATGATCGGGCGGATCGGCCTCGAGGTGAAGATCGGCCACTCGCGACGGGCGATCCTTCGCCAGCTCGAACGCTATGCGAGATCCGATGAGGTGGACACGCTGATCCTTGTGACCTCGGCTGCTTTTCCTTCGCTGAACCCGCCGATCGACGGCAAGGATCTGCATGTCGCGTCGTTGTCGCGGGGCTGGCTGTGAACGGCCGCCTCGATTTCCGCGCCGGCAGCTGGACGGTATCGGAGCTGCCGGGCCATATCTCGCTGCGATTCAAGCAGATCTTCACCGGCATCCCGGTCGGCAGCGTGCCGCCCTTCAAGCTGAAGGACACGCCTGACCGGGCCACGGATCTCGACTGGTTCATGCAGCGCTATCCGCTGGAGATGAGCCCCGCCGCGCGCAAGCGGCTCGACGGCTCCGTCGCCGATTACCGCCACTCCCAGGAGCAGCTGGCGCGGCTCCTGAACTCGACCTACCAGCCCGCGGAGATCGGCGGGATCCGCGCGCCGGAGAAGGCGGACCCTCACCAGCTGCGTGCCGCGGAGCTGATCCGCACTGCCGGTCGCCTGCTGCTCCTCGATGACGTAGGCCTGGGAAAGACCCTGTCGTCCCTGGCGGCGATCGCGGATGGCTGGGGGCTTCCGGCGGCCATCGTGGTCCAGCCGCATGTCGCGGACCAGTGGCAGGCGGCGATCGAGCGCTTCACGCATCTGCGCGCGGTCCAGATCAAGACGACGAAGCCCCACACGCTGGATCCGCACGACATCTACATCTTCCGCTACACCAACCTGGCAGGATGGGCGGACATGTTTCCGGCGCTCGGGCTTTCGACGGTCATCTTCGACGAGATCCAGGAGTTGCGCCACGGCTCGGACACAGCCAAGGGCCGTGCTGCCAAGGCGCTCATCGCGGCCTGCGACCACCATGTGGGGCTGACCGCCACGCCGATCTACAATTACGGCGACGAGATCTTCACGGTCGTGGAATACGTGGCGCCCGGCTGCCTGGGCACACGCGAGGAGTTCCGCATCAACTGGTGCCGGATGCAGGGAACCCACTGGATCGTGAAGGATCCGGAGGCGCTCGGCGCCTTCCTTCAGGCGGAGGGCATCGCGCTGCGCCGCACCGAGGACGACCCGGAGGTGGCCCAGTCCGTTCCCAAGCTCAAGCGTGCCCTGTTTCAGGTCGCGTGGAACGACGGAGATGTGGAGACGGATCGCGAATTGCAGCGCCGTCTCGCCCAGCGCGTCCTGACCGGCAGTTTCACGCAGCGCGGCCAGGCCGCGCGCGAGCTGGACATCCTGCTGCGCCAGGAGACCGGCATCGCCAAGGCCAGGGCCGTGGCGGCCTATGTGCGCAACCTGGTCGAGAACGGCGAGCAGGTGATCCTCGGCGGCTGGCACCGCGAGGTCTACCGGATCTGGCAGGAGGCCCTGTCGGATCTGCGCGTCGTCATGTTCACAGGCTCCGAATCCCAGAAGCAGAAGAGGGATGCCAAGAACGCCATCATGAACGGCGAGGCGGATGTGATCATCATCTCGCTCAGGTCCGGCGCGGGGCTCGACGGACTGCAGTTCCGCATCCGGCATGTGATCTTCGGGGAGCTGGACTGGTCCCCGGAGGTCCATAAGCAGCTTGTGGGCCGCGCGCGCCGCCGCGGCCAGTCCCGCGCGGTCACCGCCCACTACCTCTGGACGGATGGCGGCTCGGACCCGGTCATCATGGGCATGCTGGGACTGAAGGCCTCGCAGGCGGACGGCATCCTCAATCCCTTCGCCGGGGATGCCCGGCAGGCGCCCGAGCCTGCGGATGAGAACCGCATGCGGGAGATGGCCCGGGCGATCCTCGATCGACCGGAGCCCGCCCCCTCACCCGTTCCGCCCTCCCCATACGAGAACCCGGACTTCGATCAGGTCGAATGGGTGTAAACGGACTTAGGTAATAGTTTTTCGCATTGTCGTTTTTCTTCAGCGTGTCTATGATGCGAATAATCCAATCGCACGCAGCAAGGAAAGCATGATGTCGATCGTCGTATCCCAGATCTCCCTGTTCCTGACCGAGGGATCCTCGGACAAGGTCTACAACGTCCAGCTCTGCCAGGAGGCTGACGGCTACGCGGTCCGCGCCCAGAATGGACGCCGCGGCAAGGCGCTGAGGGACCAGGTCAAGGGAACCGCAATGTCCGAGGCGGATGCGCGAGAGGTCTACGACAAGCTGGTCGCGTCCAAGGTCAAGGGCGGCTACACCGATCAGGAGAGCGGCGTCGCCTTCTCCTCGGCGATGAATGCCGACACGCCCACCGGCTGGGTGCCTCAGCTGCTCAACGAGATCTCCCCCGCGGAGGCGGCCGCACTGGGTGATGACTGGCTGTTCCAGGAGAAGCACGACGGCGAGCGCCGCGGGCTGATCTTCGACGAGGGGCGCATCGTCTTCGCCAACCGCAAAGGCCTGGAGACCGGCATCCAGCAGCCCATCGCGGATGCCTTCACCCGCCTCACCGAGGTTGTGGGCGGCCGTCTGATCCTGGATGCGGAGGACATGGGAGATCATGTGGTGATCTTCGACGTGCCCGCGCATTTCATGATCCAGGAGGGGACGTTCCGCGAGCGTGCGTCGATCCTGGCTCATCTGGAGAAGACCATCACCAACCTGGGTCTCGGCGGGCAGCTGCGCGTCGATGTCCCGGTCCCGGCCTCGGAGTTCTTCGCCGGAGGCGAAGCCCTGCTGCGCGAGGGCAATGCGGAGGGCTTCGTGGCCCGCAAGGCCGACAGCCTCTACACGGTCGGCCGCCCGGCCTCGGGCGGCAATGCGTTGAAGGTGAAATACTGGGCGGACATCACCTGTCGCGTGGCCGCGGGCCGGATCGGAAAGAGCTCGGTCGCCATCGAGCTGCTCGACGAGGCCGGTGACTGGACCCCGGTTGGCAACGTCACGATCAATGGGGCGCCCATGCCGGAGGTGGGCAGCCTGATCGACGTGAAGTATCTCTACGCCTACAAGGGCGGATCGCTGTTCCAGCCGACCTATCTTCGCCCGCGCACCGATCTGGACGCATCCGAATGCCGCATCGACCGGCTGAAGATGAAGCGCGTCCCGGACGCGCCCGCCCCCGCGCCCGAGGACGAGATGAGCCCGGGCATGTGACCCTGCATTCCCGCCCGTTCCGGTCGCCAGACCGGGGCGGGAGGATTGCCGATCCTATTTCAGCATTTCGCACTTTTGAAATACCTTGCCGCGAGGAGCGCGTCGTGCCTCCCTTACGTGCAAGGAACCGGATCCATGCGTCTCGAAGAGCTTCGCGCCCTCTCGCCATCCATCATCGCGGCTGCCCAGTCCGAACTGGATGCCTGGCAGCAGGATGAGGAGGGCATGGACGAGAAGCTGGGCAGCGGCGGCGCCTGTCAGGAGATCTCCGATGCGATCGCACGCATCATCGGCGGGGCCGGCGGCACGACGGCCGAGATCTTCACGGAATTCGACGGAGGCCATGTGTTCCTCATGGCGCACCTCGATGAGGGCGCGTTCAGCGTCGACATTCCACCCTTCGTCTATGAATACGGCGCGGGCTACAGCTGGACCAAACGCGAAGGGGTCCGTCTTTCGCCTGACGATCTGGTGATCCAGAAGCTCGAGGATCCCATGAGCGAGGCAGCGTTCCTGCGCCGCTATACGGAAGACGGTGATACCTTCGCGGCGTCATGCGAAATATAGAGTTTTATGGCCCGTTTCAGTTGATCGCGCTTTTGGACAATTGTATCCTTCGCATAAGTAAGTGCGACCTTTCCAGGTCGATCACTCCGCCGAGAAAGACCGTTATGAACCGCCCCATCAGACTGACCGCAATGGCCCTCCTGTTGCTGGGCGTCGCTGCCTGCAAGAGCGGCGGAGACGAGGGCGGCGGCGATCCTGGCGCGGGGAGCGGGGGTGGCGGCGGATCGGTCGTGACCACGCCCGTGGCCGGGCTGACCATCCTTGAGCGGGACGGGGTGAGTGCCGAGCGCATTCTGGCGGCCGCCCGGAACAATCCGCAGGCCCGAAGGGCCGCGGCGGTGGCGCTCATCGCGTTGCCCGAGTTCTCGCGCAACCCCGCGCTCGTTCATTCGAACCTGGCCAACAAGATCGCCCTCGGCCTGACCGGGGCCGGGGTGAAGGTCGGGATATGGGATACCGGCATAGACCGGGGCAACATCAATCTCGGGAACGTCGCGTTCGGGGCCGGGACATCCACGCTGGGCTCCGTGACCGGGGATGATGCCGATGCGGAGGGCGGTGTCCGTCACGGCACTGCGGTGGCGCAGATCATCGCGGGAGATGTCGGGGACGATCCGATCGCGCGCGGCATTGCGTCGGGCGTGGAGGTGCATGACATTGCGGCCCTGAACGAAAGCCAGGATCGAGGCAGCACCGTCTTCACCTCCAGGACACTCGAGAGCAACCTTCGCTACATCGTCGCTCAGGACCTCGACCTGGTGAACATGTCCTTCTCGATCAACTTCGATCCGCAGGTTCGGACCGCCCGGACCGCGATGAACAGCATCATGACCCCGATCATGCGGGATCTTCTGAAGGAGGCGGCGGATCAGGGCACCGTCTTCGTGGTTGCCACCGGCAATTCCGGTCTGGCTGAATCCGACAACATGCTCCTCGGCCTGGGGCAGATGGACGATATGATGGACGGACGGTTCATCGCGGTCGCCGCGCTCGACGAGAACGGCACGGAATTGGCCTCCTACTCGAATGCATGCGGCAGCTCGATGAACTACTGCATCACCGCGGTCGGCACCCGGATCCCGGTGATCGACGGCAACGGCGACGCGGTGAGCTTCTCGGGCACCTCCGCCGCCACGCCTGTCGTGACCGGATCATTGGCCCTGCTGAGGGAGCAGTTTCCGGAGCTTGGATCCTCGGAGATGGTCGAGCTGGTCTTCGCGACCGCGGACGATCTTGGCAAGACGGGCATCGACGCGGTCTATGGCCGCGGCGCCCTGAACATGAACAAGGCGCTTCAGCCGGTGGGCGATGTGGTCATCGCGACAGGCAAGACCACCAGGGACACGATGCCGCTGACGGACGGCATCATCGAGGTGGACGGGGCCCTGGCCGGACTGGCCCACACGCTCAATGCCATCACCGTCTCCGTAATGGATGGGTTCGATCGTGGCTTCGAGGTCTCGGCGGGCGAGTTCGTGAGCCTTCGCGACGATCCGGTGTCGCCCTTCCTCGACCTGGTCATCGACATCGATGCCGGTGAGCCTTGGCGCTTCCGGGCCGACAGCGAGGGCGGCATGCTCTGGAGCGGCGACGCACTGACCCTCGGCTATGCGGAGACCGAGCAGGTTCATGCGCCTGAGGGCCGCGTCCTGGAGCGCGGCTACGCCCCGGACCACGCCCTGGGCCAGGCGGCGATCGTGGGTTACCGAAATGGGAGGAGCGATGTCCGCCTCGCAGTCGCCCAGGATGGTGCAGGGCTCATGGGCGGGGTCGGACAGGGGTGGAGCCTGGGCAATCTGGCGCTGCGGGCCGATTTCGGCCTGATGCATGAGAGCGCCCGGTTCCTGGGAGCGGAGATCGCCTCCGGCTCATCGACGACGGCCTGGGCCGGCCTGCATGCCCGCAAGGAGATTACGAACGGCTTCGCTCTGTTCGGGGATGCCACCCTGTCGCACACGCAGCTGCGCGATGGCGATTTCCTTCTGGAAAGCGCGGATCTGCGCGGGGCCTCAGCCCGCGTTGGCGTCGAGTTCGCGGCCGGCGCCGGACGGGCTGTCGTCACCCTGGGCTCCCCGCTCGTCGCGGATGGAGGAACGATCATCTCGGACATCCCGGTCGACCGGGACGCTTCGACGGACGGCAACACCAGCACCGGCGTGGAGCGCGCGCGCATCGAAAGCCGCATCAGCGCGCAGCGTCCGGTCGATCTGGGTATCGGCTGGACCGGTCCCATCGGAGAACGTGCCGAACTCGGCGTGAAATTTGCCCATCGCTTCGATGACCGCACCGGGATGACGGAAAGCAGCTGGATCGGTGTCGGCTTCCGGATGCATTTCTGACACCACCCATCGGGCCCGGCCGCCGCCGGGCGCGGACATGGCCCCAGAAGGACCCCGCCATGAAATTCAACGTGACCTATCTTCTGACCGCGGCCGTTCCGATCGCCCTGATCTCGATGATCGTCGTGGGATCGTTCACCACCATCCGAGCCGAACGCCGGACCCGCCAGGACCCGGAGCGCCTGGCCTATGAGGCGCTGATCCGGGACCGGAACCAGCTGCATGCCCTCGCCCTGCCTTCTCAGGCCGCTCACGCGCTCTCCCCGCTCTCGCGGGGCGGTGTGATGCATTTCCGTGGTGACGACATGGCCGCAAGGGAGTTCGCCATCGTCTGCCTGAACGCCATGAAGGTCGATGAGGGCGTTCCGGTCTTCGTTCGCCTCGATAGGGGCCAGATCACCGCGATCCGCAACGATGTGGTCACGACCATGATGGCACGTGAGCACCCGTGCCGCTCTTTCGGTCCGAAGCTGTGATCCCGGCGTCGGTAGAGGCCCGGATGCCGGGCCGGAATGGCGAGGACACGCCAGGAGAAACACGATCATGAAGCCCATGAATCTCATCCCCTACCGTCCGGCGTCCTGCAACGGGGATGACCACCAGATAGGCCTGCGGCTCCTCGACCTGGCTACCGATCCGGCGCTGATCGCCCGACTGGACGGCAAGCACCCGATCGCCTCCGGCATCATCGCTCGGGCCGCGCTCCGGGAGGGGAACTCCCGGGAGCTGGTGCTGAGCCTCCCACCGGCGACGAAACACGAGGAGCCGGTCGAGCTTCTCCGGGTTCTCGATTTCGACAATCGGCAGGGATATGAGCATTTCTCGGTAACCGCGCATCCCACGCTTCCGGAGGCGAAGGTCCGCGCCCTGATGCTGAAGATGTCCGAGAGCTTCAGGGCCGCCATCCGGGTCCTGGGGCGCCGCGCGAGCGCCCGCGCGGTCGATGCGGTCGACAGCTTCCTGGGCGCTGATCTTCACGAGCCGGACCCCGATCAGCCGATGCGGGGGCGGAGCCGCCCCGACCGCGGCCCGTCCGGACCCGGGCCGGACAATGGCCCGGCACGGATCGAGGATCAGCGTTTCCGGATCACGGACGACCGGGCGAACCAGATCATCCTGTAAGGACGCCTCGATGCCGGCGCGGCGCTACCCGAATTCGGGTCCGTCTTCGTCGCTCTCGGGCGCCGGCTCTCCGATGGCGATCCGATGCCGGTCCCTGGCCAGATCTAGCGCATGGGCGAGATCCAGGCTTTCCCAGCTGTCCGCGGTGCGCAGCTCGTATCCCTCGAGAGACACATCATCCAGCGCCCCCGGCACGGACAGATCGACATGCGGCGCGACGATTGCCGCCACCTTCAGCGCAGATTCCACCAGCCCGACGGCCGAGAGGCGATGACCGACATCCAACCCGGTGCCAGTGAGGATCAGGGGCGCTGACGGGCGATCCGGCTCTTCGAGCACCATGGCGATGGCCATGGCGTTGCGCATCGCCGGACCGACGCTCTCGGGGGTGGTGCAGGGAATGCCTCCCAGGGAGAACTCGATCCCGTTCCCGGAACCGGGGTCGTGGGCGATGACCAGCGGACGTGCCGCGCCCGGAAGCCGTGCCTCGAGCCTCGCTGTCGCAATCTGCGCGCCCACGAACCCGACGAGCTGCTGCGCGTCACCCTCGAAGTAATCGTCCCCGTCGCGTCCGATCCGGATCAATGTGCGGTGCCTCTGCGCGCCGATGGCCTCGCGGAGCGTGATGGCATGTTCGGTGAGGCTGCGGTGATCCCGCTCGTCGATGGTCATTGATCAATCTCCTGCTTGTCTCGAGATGGCCAGCGGATGCCCGCTTGGATTTGGGGTCGATCAGGGGCTTGGCGCGGCGCTCATGTCGACACCCCGGCGCTCCAGGAAGGCGATCATGTCCTCATCCGGATCTGCGAACTCCGCAGCCCGCCTTGCGGCCGCGGACCAGTCCTCGATCGCGCCTTCCGGATCCCCGTCGATCCAGGTCGCGGGCTCTCCGAGATGGACATGGGGCATGTTGCGGTAGGCGATCCCCTCGCAGCGCGCGAAACCGGCGCCGTGCCCGCATCCCTGCCCCGCGAAGGCACAGGGATGGCCGCCGCCACCGGGCATATGTGCCGGTCCGGCCTCCAGGAACTTCAGACCATCCTCGCCCTCGTAGAAGTCCAGCGTGGCATGAATGCGGTCCTCCGGCCATTCCCGATCGAGCAGCCCCACCGTATCCGTATGGCTGCCGGAGCGGATGAAGACCTGGTCCATGAAGCTGCCGGCCAGGCCCATCGTCGATACCTGGTCGGCCATGCGCTGGGCCAGCGCCGCGGAGCGGATTGCGTTCCAGGCGTTTTCCGGGCTGGGCCCCTCCCCGGTCCACCCGTAATAGTTGGCGACCCCGGTGACCTCGCCGGACTTCACGAAGACGCGCCACTCGGCGGGCCACTCTCCGGGACCGGCAAGCGGGCTGTTCGCCCGGTGCAGATCCTCGCCCCGGTGGAACCGGCCGGCCGGCTCCCAGGGGCGGGCCAGGTAATGCGCACCCGGCTTGTGGCCGCCGATGGCCAGCTGAATGAATCTCGGATCCGAGAAGTCGATGATGCGCCGGTTACCGGCACGGACCCAGCCGCCGCCCAGCTCGAAATCCGGACGCACCCGGGCGGTGTCGTCTGCCGACTTCATGAGCCCGGTTCCGACGAGCGCCTTCAGATTGCTCGATCCGGAGACGTGGGTGCGCACCATCCAGCTCGCCGGAAGATCGTCGAGCGCCCCGTCGATCTTGGACCAAGCCCTCTGACCGGCCTCGTCCCCATCGCGGGAGCGGTCGAATCCGGACAGGAAACGGATGACCTCGGCATCGGCATCCGTGGCCACGGGCCTGGGCGTATCCGGCTCTTCCGAAGCAAGGCGGATCATGCCGCCCATGACAGACCGCCGCACCGGGGCCGGGATCTCCACCGACCCGAGCAACGCCTCCAGCTCATCCTCCTCGAGGCTGGCAACCGTCACCGCAGGGATGGCGTCCACGCCGGCGAGATCCGCGATCCGAAGCCAGATCCGCAGGTCGCAGACATCGAACCGATCCGGACAGTCCCCGGCACCGATCTGTTCGGGTTCCGCCCAGCGCGTGAACTCACCCTCCGCCACGGCCTCCAACCTGGCGATGCCGGATATCCGCGACAGGAGCTCTTCCGGGTTCTTCCGGGCCAGGGCCGCGGCCCCACTCATCAGACGGCGCATCCCCTTGGCCATGCTCCGCTCGGCGCTGGCGTGCGAGACTGCGCCAATGTAGTCCCTGATCCGCATTCAAGTCCTTTCGGGTCGCTCGACCACGTTCCTGGAATCCATCACGCCCTGACGGCGCATGTCCGGCCCGGAGGCCCCGGGCCGCAACGCTTCACATGCCGGGTCGCGGAAGGTCGGGCTCATCCATTTCTTGCGCGAAGACCTCCGTCTCGCGGATGTCCGGAACTTCCCCGATCGCCTCCGGCAGCTCCGGCTCGAGGTTCTGACTGTGGTCGGGCACGGCTTTTCCGCCCATGCCGATGAGCGACTCGAAGCTCAGCCGCATTTCCTCGAGCATCCTCCTCCCCGCGCCTTCCGGATTGGCCTGAGCCGGTGCTGTGGCGGTCCCGAAGGGGTCTTCGACCTCCGCATCCATCTCAGGCTCCCGCCGTGATGACGGGATCAGGTCGGAGATGGCCCCCAGGGCCTGCTCACCCGTATTCACGGCGAGATTGCCGAGAGTCCGTTCGTCGAGTGCCCGCATGGGCCTCGGCTCCGGCTTCGGCAGACCCGCATCCTCGCGCTCCGGATCGGACTGCGGCTCGACGGCCGGAACGGGTTCCGGCTTGGCGGCCGGGACATCCCAGCTGCGCATGTCCGATCTCCGCGCCAGCCCGGAGGTGGGGCTGACCGTGCCCGGACGTGGGACGACCATGTTCGGAAAGAGGCCGGCCAGCGCGTCGCGCCCCGCCTCGATGCGATCCTTCCGGGACAGCCTGCCAGGGCTCATCGCATTCATGGCCGGGGACCCTCGCCCTCGAGCAGGCCCGGACGGCACGCCTCGACGAAGCGGGCGGCGGCATCGGGGTCACTCACCCGGACACTGACGCCGGATTCGAAGAAGCCGTCGAGTTCCGGATCAAGAGACTGGCGCAGCATCAGCGCGCTGACCGCGGGATCGTTGTCCTCGCGCAGCCACTCCATCAGCTGGCCCTGGTCCGGACCGCCCCAATCCGCTTCGGCGAGATCGCGGACAGCCTCGGCATCCGCGAATGCGAGGAAGTCAGAAATGTCCGTGCGGAAGGTCAGCCCGTCGGGCTCATCGCGCATCTCGAGAATGATCGGCGTGCCGCCGATGTTCTCCGGACGGGCCCAGATCGCAGTTTCGAGATTGGCAGGCGCATTTCGGGACGCCTTGATGAGGAGAGATGCCGCCTTCATGCTGTCGCAGCTGTCTTCCAGATCGATCAGATCCGGCTCCACCTCAACCCAGCCTCCGGTGGCCTTCATGACCACCTTCGGTGAATCGATGGAGCGCCAGACCCAGCGGTCCTCCTTCTCGCAGGCGACCGGCCCGCGCCCGAGGAGCTGGGCCAGGTCCGGGGATCCCTTCTCGACCCGGTCCGCCATGGCGCGCAGCGCGGCGGCGACCTTCTCCCCGGACAGGCCGACCGTGGTGTCCTCGATCATTCCGGGGACCTCGAGGAGCATCGGGTAGTGGTGCAGATAGCTCATGATGTTCGTGCCTTCAGAGGGGTTCAGGGTTCGGGATGGGCAGACGGACGCCTGTCCCGGATGCGCGCCATCAGCCGAGCTCCGGGGTGAGGTTGCGGTGAGCCTGAATGGCATCCCGGAGGGCTGCCCTGCGCACGGGGAGATCCTCCTTGCGCATGTCGAGGATCTCGAAGCGCTCCTTGACCTCCGGCTTCCAGCGAAGATCATTCAGGTCGTCGATGTCGCAGGTCTCAGCCTCCGGGGCCATAAGGTCGGCGCCGATCTGGCAGAGGTGATCCTCGTTGCTCGAAGCGAACCCGAAATGGTGTCCGGATGCGATCTCGGTCCCCATCGCGATATGGCTCGGCTCATATCCCCAGGCCATGTGGGAGCCGCCGCGACCTTTCCGGATCTCGAGATCCGGGAGCGCGTCCTTCATCTCCGCGATCACGGCCTCGGCCCCGGTATCGAAGTGACCAAGGCGACGATCGGACCCATCCGCTTCCATGAGCGTGTTGGCGATCCGGCGTTCGAGCGCTGCATCATCATAGGCCCAGACCATCACCGGATCCGTATCGCCCATCCGGATCGAGGCGAACCGCAGCTGCTCCCCGCCCCTGAGCATGACCCCATATGGCATGACGGGCTTGCCGAATGCCGGGATCATGATCTCATGCTGGAACCCGGTATTCAGAAGCCCGATGCGATCCTTTCCGAGCGGCGAATCCACGTCCGGGAGGTCCATGCCAGTCTGGGAGATAATGGCCCAGCCATGGCGCTCGCAGGATGCCGGAAGCTGCACATCCAGCATCTCCTGCAGGGATGCGTCGGGCTCGACCATGTTCGGAAGAACCCGTGGAAGCACAGCGCGCATGTCCTCGTCCGTTGCGGTGACGATGACGAGGTGATCGCGCCATCCCGCCCCTGATGACGTGACCATGACGGCCGACCCCGGAAGCACACCGCGTTCCATGCCGGGACGTTCGACCCGGATGCGTTCGAAGGTAGCGTCTTTCGGAATTTCTTTTTCCCATTCTGCAAGCTGCGCCTCCTCGAT